>CAZPCG010000016.1:0-14828 GCA_964584875.1 uncultured Spirochaetota bacterium | reverse complement strand
GTCTGAATACTTGAAAATAATGCAATTTTTTATCATCTCTTACATCACCCAATTTGGATCTGCATCAATAATCAATGCATTGTTTCGGCATCTATCTAATAAAACGGCATAATCATTATGCCCACCAAAAGTAGAAAAGGAGAAAAGAATAATTAATTTGGCCATAGAACGAGAGCATGCAACATATGTTTGGGCATGTAATTCAGGGTCAGCTAAAAAGCCTATCCATCCACCAGGATTTTTGCGTGCGAAAGAAATAATTACACAGGGATATTCCCTACCTTGTGCCTGGTAGATAGTTATGCATTGCTGTCGTAATCCAGGGATTTGTAAGTATCCCTTGATTGTGCCAATCTGGGCTGAATAGGGTGAAAGAATAGTGGGTAATAAAGGATTTCTATTTTGACCCAAGTATGATTGGGTTAGTATTTCGGCTAATCTTGCTACCAATAATGCTTCTTCTGAATAGTATTTTGAACCTTCAAAACCAACCTCTTCCTGCCCTGGTAGGTTATCGGTGTTTATAATGACACACGGATTATCAGGCCGTAAAATCTCTCGGAAGTCAGATGGACATCTGCTATTATCCCACCTGTAACCAAGGAGCTCGAGGGTTCTTAGGCGGGCTGAGTCATGTGTTTCTAATGGATAAGAATGTAGAACCCCTTCCCTTAATGCGTTGACTGCGTGGCAGATCCTCTCATGCATTCGATATTGGATGTTCAACTGATGTGGTTGATAATTTCTTCTTGAAAAAATAAATATGCCTATATTTGGCCTCATCAATGGCTGAGAAGTTATGATAGGCAATTGGTTAGGATCGCCTAAAAGGATATAACCAGAGGGATTCCTTTCTGATCTTCGAACCTTTGAGATTGTAGAAAAGTATAGAGGTGGAGATACTTGACGATTATGCCGAGATCGGCATAAGCTCCACAGCTTTGCGGTGAAAACCATAATCAAATGGTATCGAGAGGGAATCAATGTTGAAAGTAAAATCCCTCACCTCTCAACCTATCTCGGGCACACCAAACCATCTGATACGTATTGGTATCTCTCTTCAGTTCCTGAGTTAGTGGGGTTGGCAGGTGCTCGATTGGAAAAACAATTAGGAGGATGGTAATGAACACTTCAAAAAACATAGCTCCATTACTTCAGGAATTTTTTACCGAGTATCTCCTCAATCAGCGGCAAGCGAGCCAACACACAATTACTTCTTATCGAGATACTTTTTGCTTGTTATTTGAGTATGCAAAACAACGCTACACAAAACTGCCAGGAGCATTGTTACTCAGCGAGCTGGACGCATCGTTCATAAGTGCATTTCTTAACCATTTAGAAAAAGATCGTAATGCAAGTGTGCGCACTCGAAACCAACGATTGTCCGCTATTCACTCATTTTTTCGGTATATATCATTGTATGTTCCAGAGACCATCGCACTCATACAGCAGGTTCTTGCTATCCCTGATAAGCGATATGAAAAAAAGATAGTCAAGTTTCTTGAACGCCCAGAGATCGATGCTCTTTTGGAAGTACCGGATCTTAAAACGTGGGTAGGTCGTCGCGATTCAACACTGCTCATGCTAATGATTCAGACGGGTGTACGTGTTTCAGAATTGACCGGCCTTTGTTGTCAGGACGTAGTTTTAGGATCGGGAGCTCATCTCCGCTGCAGGGGAAAAGGTCGGAAAGAACGATGTACTCCACTCACAAAACCAATGGTATTAAAATTACAAGCGTGGTTAAAAGAGTGTAATAGTGGTCCGAAAGACCCACTGTTCCCTAGTTCCCGGGGTGGCTCTCTCAGTATAGATGCGGTTCAATATTTATTGGCAAAATATACTGCAATTGCCCAAAATAAATGCCTTTCCCTTAAACAAAAACGAGTGTCTCCCCATGTGCTTCGTCATACGACAGCAATGCAAATGCTCCAGGCAGGTATTGACCGTTCGATGATTGCCCTTTGGCTTGGTCACGAGTCTGTTGAAACGACACAGATTTATCTCGATGCAAATCTTTCAATGAAAGAAAAGATACTTGAAAAGATAGTACCAGTAAAAGCACGCAATGGTCGCTACAGAGCAGATGATTACCTTTTAACTTTTCTAAAGAGTCTCTGATTATGCCGAGTACACCCCAGTGAATTGTATGCAAAATAAGAAATAAAAGAATTAATTCGGCATAATCCGGAACTCGGCATAATGACGCAGCATGTGGACACTTCCCTTCTTGGTGATTCCGGCCTTTGTTTTGGCTTCGTTGAAGGTCCTACGGACAGTGGTTTCACCGAGGGGACTGCGTTTGTTTTCTCCGAAGAAAAGCCAGGTCATGGGATGATACTTCTTCCAGTAGTGACGCAGATGGAGCAGGAGGTTTTTCGAGAGGATGGTATAGCGGTCTTTTTCTCCCTTTCCCTTTTCTACTCTTATCATCATCCTGCCGCTGTCGATGTCGGTAACTTTGAGATGTCTCAGCTCGTTGATTCTTAACCCCGCGGCATAGGCGGTCATCAGTGCTACGCGGTCTCGTAGACCCGTTATCGCGGAAAACAGCCCCTCGAGCTCTTCCTGGCTAAGAACTTGCGGCAAACACAGAGGGGTTCTTCGAGGAGGGATGGAAAATGCCGTCTCATTTCGGCCAAGCGTTACCGTGTAAAAGAACTTCAATGCGGAAGAGACGCAATTCACCGTGCTCCAGCTCAGTTTCCGATCATTCGTCAAATACAGCAAATAGCCGTGCACTTCTCCACAGGTGATGGCGTCCGGTGACCTTCTGTAATGTTTGGCAAGATTTCGAACGGCCTGCACGTAGTCTTGTTGTGTTGACAGCGCTAATCTCCGGAGTTGAAGATCCCTGATCATTTTGTCACGTAATTTCCCCATAGCTGTATCCTCCTCCATGTCTTGGAATAGAGATTTCTTGGGGTACCTCGCAAAGGCGGGAACCCAATGGAGGAAAGTGTATCCGAGAAACAGAGAATAAGGGGGAAGAAAAAATCTTGAGATTGTTACTCAAAACCGGAAGAGAGAAACCACCGCGAAGCGGTTTAGTTCAATACTAAATACCCTGGAGGCAAAAACCTGGGGAATTGTCGTTACCCTGGACAGCAAGAGTATAGCGATTGTTGCGCTGATGGAAGCGAAGCTGGTGCTGTAATTTTTTTCGTAAGCTTAATCGCCTGAAAAAGGATTGGAGTAGGTATAGACCTCTTCCAAAGCGCGTGAGGATATTTCTAGAAAATGAAACAATAATGTGTCATGGAGTGCGTTTTTGGATTGTTCCTTTTCATTTTCACGCAGGTTTTAGGTATACATGTACAAAAAAACGAAATATTGGTTCATATCCTTCAAATTTGACAGTCATTAGTTCGAGCCTTAGTCGTTCGCAACTATTTCATCAGTAATTTTTTTGTTGTTTATTTATAGTATAACAGTTATACTTAGTTATGCGGTTTAAGTTCGATAAAGGAAAAAGCGAGCAACTTCGAAAGAATCCTAAACGAAAGATAGGATTTGAAGAGGCGCAGGAGATTTGGGAACACCCATACTATGAAGACCAAAGGGTGGATGATCCTGAGCAATATAGAGCTATCGGATGGGTAAAAGGCACACTTTATTCCGTGATTTTCGAGATTCGTGAAGATGAAGAAGGTGAATATTACCATCTTGTGACACTTTGGAAATCGAACTCTCAGGAGGAAAAACTATATGAAAAAAACATATAAAAAAGTAACCGCCGATGAAATAGCTGCAAAAGCCGATAAGGGAGAGGATATTTCTCAATTTTTTACAAATAATGGAACAATTAAATATCCTGTTCAAAGAGTAAACGTTGATTTCACAGTCGAGATGCTGGCAGAGCTCGACAAGATTGCAAGCGAATTAAACATTAGTCGCCAAGCATTGATAAAAACTTATCTTCGACAGGCCCTCGATCAACATTACTTAGCGAAGACTAAGGTGAGTTAAATCATTAACATTGTGATTGCCCTCGCAAGTATATAGTTCGAGTCCCGTTCGGCTCCCCAAGTTGCGTCATAGATGGAACTTTTTCATCTGTGTTCTTTTTCGAACCTAAGCAATCTGAGAAAGAAAAATTTCCCAAATGCTACCGAAATCCTATTTGTTTAGCGAAAGAATATAAAAGAATAATTGATACCGGTGAGGGTAAGAATCAATCAGAACTTGAAAAAAATTCGGGATTTCTCGAGTGGGTTTTTGCCAAGCCCTTGTTGTTGGCGACAAGACGCTTTCTAAAAAGTCGTTTGATTCTTTTTTTCTCAATTATCGAAGTATAAAAACACCTATCAATAATATCAAAGAAAGGTGCCTTGCCTCAGGGGTCTTCAATCCCTTTCAAGCAGGTCGATTATCTTCCGGGCGAAAAGATGACAGTGCCCGCCCGTGCGAGCGGTTACCAAGTCTTCATCCACCACCACGTTCTCATCCACATACACGGCGCCCATGTTCTTCACATCCCCAAGAAGGTTGTTGTGCACAACGACCCTTCTTCCCCTGACCAGGTCCGGGAACGGCGCAAGAAGCCACATGCCATGACAAATGATTCCCTTGACGATATTCTTGTTCGCAAACGCGCGCTTCATGAATTCGCACGCCGGGGGTAGTTTAGTAATGTCTTCGGTGTACCGCAATCTGTCCGCGACCATTCCTGCAGGGACGATGACGGCGGAGAATCGGCTCAGGGCCCTGTCATCCAGCCCCTCAAAACTTTCGCTGCAGGTCATCTCAGCCCTATACTCGTGACCCTTGAACGTAAGAGTATCCTGCCCCCACAGGCGAGTCAGGAAATGTACCTCCGCGCCTTCTTCCGGGAATCTGAACTGGTAATAAAAAATTTCGTTTTCATAAAAATCCCCTTCCAGGAGAATTCCTATTTTCTTGCCCTGCAGCTTCATACCTGTCTCCCCTTCACGGTTAAGCTCCGTAAAATTTGGCGATTTCGTTGTAGTATTCCCCCGCTTTGTTGAACCCCACGTATATGGTCAGGAAAAGAAGGAGTTCGAAGAGTTCTTCCTTGGCGATTCTCTGTTTTCTTGCCATCGTGAGATGATTTTCGAAGGGCTTCCCGTGAATTTGTTCAACCACGTCCACGACGATGGCGAACATGACCTTTGTGCGTTGATCGATCAGCGGGGTTTTATACGCCTTCCCAGAGGTCTCGAGACAGAGCTCGGCAAAGGCGGGGTTCATTTTTTTCAAACCCGCTGCCAGTTCCGGGTCACCCAGCACCGCATTCTCCCAAAGGCGTGGGGGCTCCTCCTGCACTTCATTCTGCAGTTTGCTGGCCATCTCGAAAAGTATGGGTTCCCTGGTCTCGGCGAGGTCCTCGAAATAGAGGGGCATCTCAGTGAGAATGTAGTCCCTGGCAGCCTCTAGAGACTTCAGGTCCACCCAGGTTTGATCCGCGATGAACACCGAGGTGTCGTAAATTCCCTCTAAACCGCGGTACACGTCATACTGCAGGCACCCCGGACGTTTTTCCAACCGCCGCTTCAATTCAAGGCTCCCACGCCGGATGGCTTCACTCTTTTCCGGTCTCGCTTTCATTTTTACCACGAGCTTTGCGTTTCCTCGCTCTATTTCTGCGGAATTTCTGGAAGGTCCGCTGATTTTGGCGGTTACTTCAAACCCGCCGTCGAACAGGGCGGCTGCACCGGCCATGAAATCCTGGAAATGCCTGGTGGCAAGGTGTTCGTCGACCGCCTTCTGGTCTTTCCATTTCTCCTGGAGCACGAAGTAGGATGACGTTCGTTCGTTTTTATAGATATTTCTTTTACTCCGAAACAGGTCATAGCTGAGGCAGCCGGGCTCTCTCCTGGTTTCTTCGAGAAAATCCCTGATCACTTTTTCCGCTTTTTCTTCCCTGCCCGATTTTGCCTTCATCCTCGTCAGAACGGTTACGTTTTCCTCTTTCTCAAGGTGGCTGCTGTACTTGATATTGAAGTTCTTCAGCACGCTATCCGGAAGCTCGGAGTTCAGAACGCCCCCCGCTGCGATCCCGTGTAGAGGAAACCCACCGAAAAATACATACACGTTCTCTTCGGGTACGTTCGTCACCCGGGACAGTGTTCTCGTGTACTCGCGTGCAAGAACCTTTTTTTGATTTTCTTCCAACTCCAGTGCATTGATCATGATGACCGGCATGTCTCACTCCTTTTTAACCCCTGCAAGATTTCCACTCAGGTTGGAACATAGGGAGTACAAATCATAACTTCAAAGAGATCTTTCACTCCTTCTATCGGGGGCGTGAGCATTTCCGAAGCGGCCCTCATGAAGGCGTTGAAATGCTCGGTTGACATGTGCTTCCGGATCGCCTCGAATCCCCTCCACTGCTCATAGAGCATGAAAAACTCGGAGTCGGTTTTGTTTCTGTACAAGTCGTAACCCAGACATCCGTCTTCTTCGTTCGAGGGTTCGAGTATGAGCGCTCCGGAACGGTTCAAGAGCAGATCGGCCTTTCCGCGAGCGGCCTTCATTCTCGTTGCCACGAGCACTATATCCGTGGTCGGCGGATTCGAAGGATCGAAGGATTGGGCCGTATTCACCTCGAACGGATTATCCCCTTCCTCGTTCAGGTTGACCAGGAGCCGACTCGCCGTGCCCATGAATTGCTGAAAATGGCTGCTGCTGATATGTGCACCTATTGCCTCCCAACCCTTCCAGACTTCATGGAAGATGCCAAATGTTCCGTCCTGCACATTCTGGTAGACATCGTATATACGGCACCCCTCTTCTCTCCTGGTCTCTTTCAAGAAGGGCTGCACCGCGCTGTGGAATTCGAGTTCCTGTCCCCCTCGGGTTCGAAACCGCGTCACTACAGTAAGGTCGGCCATTGTCCCCATCCGTTAATCTTTTTTATCAATCTTTTTCAATTCCTCAGAATACTTGGTGACAAACTGTTTCATGATCTTTGGAGGCACGTCCGAGTTCAAAACGCCCCCGGCCGCAATATCTTCCACGTCATACCCGCAGAAAAACGTGTAGATCCTTTCCTCAGGAACCTTGGTTTCCTCAGAAAGAATCTGAGTGTATTTCTTGGCAATCCTCTTTTTCTGCTCTTCCAGCAACTCAAGGCTGTGAACCATTATCACCGGCATAGCTGTCTCCTTTCACACGTATTGAAGTTCCTTCGGTTGAAGGTTCATCACCAGCCCTCCGAAGCATCGATAACCAATTCGCAGATGTTCAGCGTCTCTCTGCCCTTCACGGTCAAGGCATGGTGCTCGTTGGGAAGGGTTATGATCACATCACCGGAAGCGACTTCACGTTTTCTCTCCCCGATGCTCATGATTGCACGCCCGTCTCGGATGAACGTGATGCGTAATTCAGGGTGGGTGTGCGCGTCACGCACGTCACCCGCCGCATAGGTGATGAAGGTAACAAGGATGTTCCGTCCCAACCGCGAATACGACAGTCCTTCCTCCCGGGCACTCACGATTGTATTCTTCAAGGCCTGCTCGTCGAATCCAATGTTCCGAAGAGTGATCATGAGCTTCTCGTCTATCATCACACTTTTCCCAGCGCAAAGGGTGGGTAGACTTCGGATTCGACGTGAACGTCAATGAGAACGGATTTGTTGAGGGCAACGGCTTTGAGAAAAGCTTCTTCGAACTGCTCGATTTTGTCCACCCTGAATCCCTCAGCACCGCACGCATGTGCGTATGCCACATAATCAGGATTCCTGAATTGCATGTATGCGTGTTCACCGTACATGTTCAGAAGAAACTTCTTTATGACATTGAATTCCCCGTTATTGAAGATGACCCATACCACTGGAATATCGTACTGCACCGCCGTGAGCAGCTCGAATCCCCCCATCAGGTAGCCGCCGTCGCCGCAACCGCTCACCACCACCTGGTCCGGATTGGCACACTTGATCCCGATCGCACCGTTGACGTGGCTCGCCATGGGACCAAAACTTCCAGGGTTCTGGTACCGCTGGTTTTTCGTCAAGCTCAGATAGCAGTTCAGCCACAACATATGGGATCCGGCATCACCGGTGACAATGGCGTTTGCGGGAAGGTTCCTGGACATGAGGCGCGCCACTTCGGCGGGATGTATCTTGTTTCCTGAATAGTCGATTTTTTGATCGAAATACTTTTGGGCCCGTACGTCGCGCTTTCGAACGTCCGATACCCGCTTGCACAACCGAGAGAACAGGCTCCGGATCGCAGGCTTGATGTCGCTTTTCAGAGCGTAATCGGCTCTGTACACCTTGTTGAGCTCGTTCTCATCAATATTGATATGCACCAGCACCTTGCCTTTGTACAAGTCGGACCTGAACCCGAAGGTCGCGTTTTGCGCAAAGGAGTTTCCCAGGGCCAGAACGATATCCGCCTTTCTAAAATATTCCAGGGCACCTGGATCGCCCGACGTGCCGTATACTCCCAGAGACAGCGGGTGGTCCTCGGGCAGGATCCCTTTCGCATCCATGGTGGTCGCGAAGGGAATCTGGAAGGTGGTGGCGAAGGAGAGCAGATCATCCTCCGCATGGCTCCGCACGGCCCCGTACCCGATCAGAAGCAGGAGGTTCTTGTTATCCCTCATGCCCTTCCCGAGCATTTCGGCGATGGCTTCCAATTTCGATTGATCGGGTAAAACCGGTTCGACCTTCAGGGTGACGGTACGGAAGTTCGGCACTTCAGCAACAGTTATATCTTTTGGGATGTGGATGTGGACGGGACCGGGGCGGCCTTCAAACGCGATGTTTATAGCTTCCTCCAGGACATCGCAGGTATCTCCAGGGTCTTCGAGAAGAAAGGATTTTTTTGTCGTTGCGGAGAACATCGCATGGGAATCGGGGGTACGGTTCAAACCCGTCGATTCATTCAGGGCGCCCTTTCCTCTTGCCGGCTTCGAGGTATACCCGGTTATGGCCAGAACCGGCAATGAATCATAATACGCCACTGCAAGGCCGGAGAACAGATTAAAGGCGCCCGGACCGCCCGTGGCGAAACACACGCCCAGTTTGTCCGAAAACATGGAATACCCGCAGGCCATGAAAGAGGCAGCCTGTTCATTTTTCACGATTATGGTCTTGATTTTCTCGGAGCCTTTGAGGGCCAGGAGCATGCTCGCATTTACCTGGCCCGACCCGCCAAAAACATGATCAACGCCGATGTGCTCCAATACCTGCACGACGCTCTGGTTGACATCCATTTCGCATCCCTTCCATACACGTGATCCATCAGGCCTCTTGCGTGGTACCCTGGTTGAACTTGCCGATGGCCCGCTTCGGAGGTCTTTTTGAAAAAAGAATCCCATCGGCGGCGACACTGTCCAGTTGATACCCGTCGAAAAAGAGGTAGATCCTGTCTTTCGGAACATTGGTCACTTCCGAAAAGATGGTGATGAATTTGTTCGCCACTATTTCCTTCTGCTCGTCAGTCAGTTCGAGGCTCTGAATGGTTATCGCGGGCATCTCGTCCTCCTCCGTGAAACAACGCTACAGGCTCTCAAGCACTTCCGCAATTTTCTTGCCATACGCAATGGAAGACTCGACCGAAGTGCCGGTTACGAAGGGCCAATCATAGACAACGGAAGGTTTCTCCCTGTTCGCTGTCTCGATGGCCACGCATTCTCCATCCTTTCCCACGGCGTCACGCACGAGGTGTTCGATTGGCCAGAGGAATCCGGGGGTATGCACATCCGTGCCCTTGTTGTCCGGCGTGGGATTGTAGAGATCATAGGTGAAATCATACTCGGGTCCGTAGAAATCCCACGATGCCGGATGAACGGCTACCCTTTTGCCGTGGATGATGCTCCTGTAGTCGTTCTCGGGATTGCGCAGAAATACGAGTGTGGATACAGCGTAGCAAAGTGCGCCTATGAGCTTGTTTGATTTATAGGCCTTCCAGATGAGCTGATGGATGTGCCAGTTGTTGCACATGTCTATCATTGCACCGAGTCCGCCGGTCAGCACAATCGCATCGTAATCGTCCATGTTCGCTTTGCTGAACTTGATCGGGTTGTCCCATTCCTTTCCCTTCACCAGTTCTTTGATCCTGTCGCACACCTCTTTCGGGTTTACGTGCTGCTTGATCACGGGATCGAAAAAATCGGGGTCAACGCTCACGACCAGGGGAAGTGGTTTCTTGCCGAGCGGAGTGGTGAGGGTTAGCTTGTGTCCGGCTTTCTTGATGATGTCCCAGGGAGCCTGCAACTCCTCGCCCCAGCTGCCGTAATTCGTGGCTGCAATCAATACGCGTTTCTCTTTCATGTTTCCCTCCTATTTTTATGAAATCGCTTTTACCAGAACCATTATACAGAAGGTTTTACATCTTTCGGCGTACCCGGCAGGTCGGGTCTGAATGGACTGAATACATCGATTGCCTCGGTTTCGCCGATGGCCACGAAGGTGTGCGGGACATTGGAGCCAATGAAGTAGCAATCACCCGCCCCCAGGGTTTTCCTCACGTCCCCGATCCGCATGTCGAATCCGCCTTTGATGACGTACCCGAACTGCTCATTTTCATGGCTGTGCAGCTTTACTTCGCCGCCGTCAGCGATGTTCCAGTGCAGGACATTCATGTTGTGGCTGCACCCGAGATATTGCATTATGACACCGCCGCCGAGGTCTTCCCTCTCCAGCTTTTCCCGATACACAAACATTCCGTACTCCTCTTAACCCGTGTATTTCACCACAACCATAGTGATGTCATCCGATTGCGGTGCATCCTGGACATGATCCTTGACCGCCGTTTTTATCGCGTCTTCCATATCGGTTACCTCTCTCCCATCGAACCCATCAAGGATTCCCAGAAGCCTTCCGTCCGAAAAGACCTCCTCCCTTTCGTTCGTGGCTTCCGTGACCCCGTCGGTGTAGAGGTACAGGAAGTCGCTCGGGCGCATGACTATGGATTCTGTTTCGTAGGGGATGTCGGGAATGCCCCCGAGCACGAAACCCGGTTTCACCTTGAGGAATTCGGGACCGCCATTGGCATGTACGAACACGGGAGGGTTATGCCCCGCATTTGCAAACTCGACGACCCCGGTTTTTCTGTCGAGGACACCGTAGAATACGGTTGCGAACATGCTTTCCTCATTTTCAGCGCAGAGCACGTTGTTCACGCTGGAGAGAATTTCGTGGGGTTTCTTGCCGCTCAACGCTTCCCGTTTCAGGAGCGTCTTGGTGATCACCATGAAAAGGGCAGCCGGAATGCCATTGCCGGATACATCCCCTATGAGAAAACAGTACTTGTCCTTCCCCAAGGGGAAGAAGTCATACAGATCGCCACCCACTACCCTGGCAGGGTACATCGACGCGTATATTGAAAAATCACTCTCCTGTGGAAAATCGTGGGGAAGCATATCGGTCTGTATCCGGCAGGCTATCTGGAGCTCGCTCTCCATGCGCTCTTTTTCGGATATGGTCATCTTGAGGTTTTCAAGAACTCGCTTGATGCTGAGCTGTATCAGGTCGGAAAGAAGCTGGGGCCTTTGATAGGAAAGCTCGATGACCTTCTCCCTGGCGAGCGAAAAGATTTCCATCTCCGTTTCACAAATGCCGGTAATTGTCCTTTGATGGAAGGGCGAGAGTATCCCTGTTTCGCCGACTATTTCGCCCTGTCCGATGTGTTTGTCGATTTCCTTCAGGTACAACAGGCCGCTCGCAATGTAGAAAAGCTTGTCGGCGCTGTCATCCTTGTTGAAAAGCACCTCCCCTTTTTCATGCATTTCCTTTACCATATGCGGAATCAACCACTCAAACCATTGTTCTCTCTGCGCATCCTCACGCACCTCGGTCTCCACCTTCGGGAGGATACTCATCTGAAGTGAATGAACCATTTCCACCTCGTTGTCGATCTTCTCCTTCGAAGCGACCAGCTCTCGCTGGCGTTTGTATATGGCGATCATCAAGGCAAACAGTGACACACCGATGCTGTTCGACAGTATCATGGGGACCGAGAGGGAAATGACGGAATCGAAATCCGTAAAATAATCACTGAGTGCCCACACCAGGAACATATGGAACGACTCGTACAGGGCTAGGGCCATGAACCCAATGCCGGGTTTTATGAAATCCTCTTTCTTTTTGTAATACACCAGGCTCCCCAGCAATCCCGCCAGCACGGTGGCAACGGCACAGGGCAGCCGGGTCACTCCACCATAGAAATACCTGTGAACACCCCCGATCAATCCCGCCCCGAGGCCGGCAAGGGGTCCTCCGAGCACCCCGGCAATGAATGGAGCCATATCGCGGGTGTTGGCTATGGCACGCACATTCCCCTTCGAATCAGTTATGTGAACACCCTGGGTGGTGGCTAAAATCGAAAGTCCGCCCAAAAGCCCGACGAAAACGATTATCAGCAGCCAGTCGAGCTTCTTTCCGCGCAGCCTCTCTATGATCTGGGTCTGGTAGAAGAAGTAGAATATGACAAGCAGGAGACTGACATACTGGATGAGTGACACAAGGAAGATGAAAATATCTTTGATCGTGCTCAATTGCTATTCCACCTTCTTTACATAGGTCTCGACAAACCGTTTTGTGATAAGCTGAATGAGGAAGAGTCCGAAGGAAGGATTCTGGTAGTAGAGCTGGATCATCTTTTGCGCTGTTATGGAGTAGACCTCCAGGTCTTCCTCGCAGACCGCCGTGGACGTGCGCTCATTGAAGGGAGAAAAGATACCCATCTCACCGATGAGATCACCGCTGTGGGCTTCCTTGTCGATCTCGACCAGCCGGACTCGCCCCTTTTGGATGTAAAACGTTCGGTCGGCTGCATCTCCTTTCCTGAAAAGCACATCCTGCGCTTTGTATGTCTGCTTGCTCATGTATGGAACCAGCCAGTCAAAAGTATAATCCTCTCGAGCTACGGTACGAACTTTTTCTATCAGGTTCTTCATCTGAAGGAGCCGCACCACGTTCAGGGGGAAAAGGAACAGATGAAGCAGGAAAACAGGGGGGAGGCCCCCGAACAGCCCGTAGAGTATAAAAGTTACGTTGCTGCACAGCGCCAGGAGACGCAGGGGAATTATGGTTTTCATATAGAAACTCAGAGCTACGAAGATGGATGCGCCGTAGCCCACGTATTCGTACCATCGAAGTTGTGAAAAATAGCTCGACGTGATTTCAAAAAAACGCTCCATCTCCTATCCCTTAGCTTTTTTCTCGATGATCAGATGGTTGTTCTTCGAAGTACGCTTGTATTCAATCGAGTCCATGACATTCTCCACGAGAAAAAGCCCCAGACCCCCAATCTGGCGTTTCTCCATCGGCAAGGTGATGTCGGGGGCGGGGGTGAGCAAAGGATTGAAAGGTATGCCGGAATCGATGAATTCAACGCGAATCCCTGACTTGCGGGGAAGGTGGGTGCACCGGATCAGCACGTCCCCCCCCGCGCTCCCCTCGGGATATGCATAGCTTATGATATTCACGAGAACTTCCTCGGAAGCGAGATGAATTTCGTTTCGTTCCTTATTGGAAAACCCGACTCCTTCAGATCCGGAAAGAATGAAATCTATCATCCGCTCCAGATTCTCCTTTTTCGCTGAAGATTTGAACTCAGCCATGAATCAATCTTTATAAGAATCTTTACAGATGAGAAAATTGCTCAGACCGGTCATCTTGACGACTTCCAGAACTGGTTCCTGCGCGCCGATGAAGTAGATATCCGCGTTCACGCCCACTTTTTGTTTTGCGAATATGATTACCCTCAGCCCCGCACTCGAGATGTACTCCAGGTCGTCCACGAAAAAGACCATCCTGTCGATCTCCCGACCCTGTAATTTTTTTAGTTCTTCGGAGAGCCCCGGCGCGCTCGTAGTGTCCAATCTACCTTTTACTGTGATTTTTACCAACCGATCATGAAGTTCCACACGGTATTCAGCCGCCATTCATTTGTACCCCTTTTCGTGAATTATTTGGCAACGATAACGACCACACTCCTCGGTCCAACGAGGACCTCATATTCATTGTCCAGAGGCTGTTCGCTCCCCACGTTCCAGATATCGTTCGGCGGGGCGACGTCCGTGTTGGCAAAAACATGCCAGTGCTCGCCTGGCGGCGGCGAGGGGAGCTCAAATCCGTGCATTTCCCAATGCATGTTCATGGCCACGTAGATGGTGTTGTCGTCGCAGGTCCCCGATTTCGCATGTTTCCCGCATAAAAGGCAGGCAACACAGCGGGATTGTTCTGAAAAATCCACATGCCACGCGCGTGTGCCGTGCCATGAAATATCGGGGTATCCGCTTCCCACATAGTCAATGTTCCTGAAATGCTCTCTGCTCCGCAAGACCGGATGAGCATGCCTGAAGGCGATCATCTTTTTATAAAAATTATACAAATCACTGTTTTTCGTTAGGAGTGACCAATCCAGCCATGAGATCTCGTTGTCCTGGCAGTAGGCGTTGTTGTTTCCGAGCTGGGTATTTCCCATCTCATCTCCGGAAAGAATCATGGGGATTCCCTGGCTGATCATAAGGATGGTGAGTGCGTTTTTTATCTGCTTCTTGCGAAGGAAGTTGATCCCGGAATCGTCCGTAGGACCTTCCCACCCGCAGTTCCAACTGTCTGCGTCATTCGATCCATCCCGGTTGTCCTCGTCGTTGGCTTCGTTGTGTTTCCCGTTATACGATACAAGATCCATCAGCGTGAACCCATCGTGGCAGGTAATGAAGTTTATCGAAGAGCTCGTGCTCCGGCCTTGCCATCGATAGAGGTCGGGAGAACCCTCAACGCGTTGGATAACCGCTCCCACCAATCCCGGGTCCCCCTTTATGAACCTGCGAATTTCGTCGCGGAATTTGCCGTTCCACTCAGCCCACCGCCCCCAACTGGGAAACGAGCCCACCTGATACAGTCCACC
>CAZPCG010000015.1:0-14983 GCA_964584875.1 uncultured Spirochaetota bacterium | reverse complement strand
CCTGCAGGAGAGAACCTTGTCCGATTTGCGACGGTGCAGCATGCCGAGGAGAATGCTGCCGGTCACAGCGGCTTCGGAGGAGTATGGGGGAGTAAAAACCTCAAGGCGATCGTAGTATTCGGCACACGCGGAGTTCCCGTCGCTGATGCTGATAAGCTTCTGAGAGAAGCCACACGTATGCGGGAACAGAAGTATTCAAACCTTTTAGGATTTTTATACGATAAGGGAGATCAAAAGGAGTTTGCTACATGCAGCCAGTCCTGTATTTTCGACTGCTTCGGGAGCTTTTACGGATACATGGCCGACGGTCGCAGGGTACCCGCCAACTGTATAGGCACATCATGGACGGTTGCAAGGGAAATGCATCTGACAAGATATTCAGGAGGAGGAATTGAGATCCCGTCTTCAAAAAACTTTTCTCTCGAAGAAGAAGTCCCTCTCCATGAACTGTGCAACAGTCTGGGCCTCGATCTCTGGTTTCGATTGGTGATGCAGCCGTGGTTTACCCGCTGCACGCAGCTTGGGATCAATGAGTTACGAGGGTATCCCATTAAGCCTGAAGATCCATCCTGGTTTGAAAAATTTATGTATCAACTTGCAAATCGCGAGGGGTTAGGCGATCTCTTTGCCGAAGACTTGATTCGAGCGATGGACGAACTCCAGGGAGAGCTTCCGCAGGAATTGATCGATCTCGGGAGGGAGATGGAGTTCAACTTTGGATTTCCGGCCCATCGCGAGGGACGTTTCTGGGATGAAGAGCCGCTCCCCTTCTGGGTCATATCCGCAATGATGCATATCAGTGAAACCCGCGGCCCGGGAATTGGCCACCATCTCAGTTCCCTTCTTTTGGCCGAGCTGAAACTCGCCGATGACAAAATTGCCCAGAAGCAGTTCCGGTTGTTATCAGAGAAGGTGTGGGGAGATCCTGATGCGCTCGAACCGAATTTTGTGGGAAAGGTACCGGTTGCAATGTGGAGCCAGCATCAGAATATTATAATCGATTCTTTACCGCTCTGCGATTTCGCATTCCCCCAACTGATCCGTCCCTTCAAAGATAGGGAATCATGGGAAAAAGCTCAAGACATAATCGGAGATCTGGACATAGATCTCCGCCTCCTGACCGCAGTTACAGGTGAGAAATTTGATCGAAAGCAGATAGACCGGATTGCAGAGCGTACCTTTACCCTCGAGCGCCTGATGCTGGTGCGTGCCGGGCGATCCCGGAAAATGGAGGAGCAGTTGGCCTCCCATTTCAAGCTCCCCTGTCGTGCTGATGGCACATGGATGGATAAAACCGATTTTTTACGATTAATGGATGAATACTATACCGCAAGAGGGTGGGACCTTAACCTCGGATGGCCAACCAAAGATCTATTAAAATCCATCGGCCTCGATGATGCGATCCCCGAATTGAACCAGCTGCGTATGCAATTCGCTGGAAAAAAATGATACAAAGGTACACACAACACTCTATATTTTATCTCTTTAAATGTGAACAATAAAACAGTGCTCACATTTATACCGGTCTGGAGCACTCTATTTAAGAGTTAAGAGCTTCATTTATATCTTCCACAATTGCCCCATCAAAGCCGCAATCGACAAACATGTCGATCTTATCCAGGACCTCCCTTGCGGATCTTTTAAACTTATTATTTCGGGAGCGAATCATCACCGCAAGGGTGGGTTCGAGGTACCTCAGTGCATGATTTCCTTCGAATAATACACCATCATAAGGATTTAAAATCTGAAGCGCTTCCTGGATAGCATGCGCTATAAAGTGTGGCTTTGCTTTCACCCAAAGTACTTCCTGTGCACCGGCGGTCTTCAAGCGGGCAGTATCACTTCCCTTTTTTTCAATGACTTCCCTGCCGGCTTCGATGACATAATTCTCTTTCAGCGAGCCGCATACTCCACATTCTGTTTCCTTCCCTCTGGGGCATCGGTGTCGTTCACCGCCGACACAGGCCGTTACCTTACATGCTGCCCAGTTATGTAAACGGGATAGCAATTTCTCTCCGAGAGTCGTTTTTCCCACACCGCTCATTGCACCGGTAATGCAGATTATCTTCATTTGATTCTTCCAGTTTTCAATTTACATATTTACAATAATAAAAAACACCTCCAGCGGCAAAAGAGTAATAATTGGTCATCTTTGTGATGGAGTTGGTTTTGCTTTCCTGGTTGAAGGACATGTAGGGTTATGTAGGTGAAATAAAATGTTACTTAACAGAATGAGAGTGTGATTGAGTGAGTGAAGGGGTGAGAGAGTTAGAGTGAGATAGTATGTGTAACAGGTGATTAAAAAAGGGAATCGAATCAGCAATGATACGAAAGCATGAAACCCTGCTACTCAAACAGCTCCTCGAGCTTTTCGGGAAAGTTTGCTGTAAAGTAACCGCTTGTGTAGTAGACGGTCCTGCCGTTATCAGGTGAAAGGTAGAGCTTGCCGCTCTGCCCGTCCTTTGCAGTGAGCAGTACCTCCAGGGGCTCCTTCCCATCTCCGAAGCTCATGGTAACGCGGTACTTCGGATCGGTAATCCCGGTTTGCATGTAGTCTGACTGGCCCCTCTTCACCGGCTCCTTTTCCTCGTACTCCGCAGTCACAATGCTCCGTATGATATTATCGATCTTGTACCCTCGCTCAAGCGCCATGCCAGGCCCGGCTTCCTCCCCCTTCTTTGCCGCCCTCCCGTAGAGCTTCTTCAGCGCTTCGGTCTCAGCCTCATCCTTCGGGATGTAAAGCCACTCATCCCCCCTCTTCTCAAAGTACAGGTTCTTATCATCATAGTTTAGCCTGACCGCATTCACGGTCTCCTGCTTGAAGTCGAAAATACTGCGGTCTTTCAGGTAAAACTCCGAGGTTACGAGCTTCTGCACCGTATCTGCCTGCACCTGGAAGATCAACTGATCGGTCGAGCGGGTTGCATAGAAGAACTGGGCTTCTCCCTCCTGAACCGGGTTACCGACTATGAACATGAAGGTGGAATCGTCCTTCATTTTAAAGGTAACAAGAAGGCGGGGGCGGTCGAGACCATACCTTGAAAAGTCCCGGGTATTTTCCTCCATCACCTCAACGAAACTGCCCCACCGCAAAGTGCCCGTGTACATTTCAACCCTGCTCTCCGATGCCTTTATCCTGTCGGGCAGGAGGTACCAGGTGTCATCCTCCTTCTTCAGCACGATGAACTCCCTGCCGTGAAGTATTGACACGCCCGCTATATCCTCATTCTTAACGGGAGCAAGTGTTTTGTTCCTGAGATCGAAGAGGCTTTTGTCTAAAGAGCGCTGCTCGTCGGCTGTCATTGCGATGATGATGTTCTGCCCCACAAGCTTCGCAAAGACCCTCTTCCGGTCAAGGCTCTCAATACCGAAGGATATACCGTACTCCCGGGGGTCATCCTCGTAGGAGAACCGGAGTGAAAACTCCGGGTCATCAAGCCCGTATTCATCCTGCTTTTGCAGGTCCTCATATACAACCGATTCCCGCTTGCTGTTCTTTATGCTGCTCACCAGAGATTCGATGGCGGTGTTATCGCCACCGGTTTCGACAGGAGCTTTGATGCGCCATTCCCCCTTCTCCTGGTCGGTTTCATCTTCACCCGGGGACTCAACTGCAGCTTCCTGTTCAGGGGGCTTTTCTTCAACCCATTCAATCACAATCGGATCGGAGCCTTTTTTTGTGAGGACGAGCTTCACGATTTTACTATCCTTTTTCCCGAAGAGGATGGCACTTTGCTCTTCGGCCTCTTTCTTTTCTCCCTTCTTTTTTACCTCGAAGAACCAGTAAGTGAAGCCTGCAGCGATGGCAACGATGACGAGGATAAGCGCTGTTCTGAAGAACTTCATGACCTCACTCTCCTCTGAACAGTGATGGAGATTCCAGCAACAATCACACCGAGCGGTATAAGGAGGATCGAAATTAAGAACGCCAGCCTGCCCTGCTTCGCCGTCATGGTCAGGTAAACGGACTCCTGCTGTTTGGGCCTGATCGTGATGAGCTCACCGCGGTCTGCCAGGAAATTCACCGCATTCATAAAAAGGTCCTTATTCCCCTGGGTCTGGTACATCGAATTGGCAATAAAGTCAGAATCACCAGCGGCAAGCAGGATCGATTCTGTGCCCTCCACCTCACTACCTTCTTCCCTCTCTTCTGTTCCAGGAGTTTTGGGAGGAATCGTAATGCTGGCATAAGCCATCACAGTGACGGGCCCTTTAATATCGGACCCTTCGTTAAACTCGGCTTTTCCCCTCAGAAGCCCCTCAAAATTCGTCTCAGCCCAGCTGGATTCTCCGGACCGTGCAACCTCTCTCAGGGTAATATTTTCACCAGCCTCCTCCTTGACGCTTATGCTTCGAACGTAGCGCATGAATGAGGCGAGGCGGAAGTTTTTCGTTATCGGGTTGTAGGTGTAGTTGCTTATGACCGGCATAAAATAATCACCTGAAAGAACCCTGCTAAGAGGATCTATAATAACGTCCCTCCCAACAACGAGCCCGTACCCGTCGAGTAACGCTGCTATGTTTTCGAGAACGCGCCCCCCTTCGTCCGGGTCAATGAGAAAGAGGACACTACCACCTTTCTTGATATAGCTATCGATGAGAACTATCTCATGGCTGCTGTAGTCCGTCTTGGGCCCCGCTGAGATGAGAACTGCGCAGTTATCTGGAACCCTCTCCTCCCGCAGGAGAAGTATCTCCTCAACCTCATAGTTCTCAGCCTTAAGCGCCTCCCTGATCCTGTCGTATCCCTCGTTTCCGTAGTCCATGATGCTCTTTTCTCCATGCCCTGTTATGAAGTACACAGTCTTCACTCCAATCTGGGAGAGCTTGATCAGGGCGTTGGTAATGCCCTCCTCATTTTTTGCCTTCACCTTTTCCCTTTTGCCGCCGTACTCGAGGATGAGTTCCCCGTACTCCTCAACCCCCATCTCCTGCACCTTTCCAGGGTTCAGGTCGGGATCGATGATCCCGTATTCAAAGTCGCGGTAGCGGTAGTGGTACTGATCAAGGAGGTCGCTGATTGATGTAGAGTCCTGCTGCTTCGAGTAGAACGCATAGGCCCTCACCGGGCCATCGAAGTTCTGTAAAATCGTGATGGACTGCTCGGAGAGTGAAAACCTCTTCATCTGGGTCATGTCGAACTTCCTGTTTCTCTCAATGTTAACGAGGTACACGATGACAACTATGGCCAGGACCACAATTGTGATCAGCGCACTGTTCACCCCATACTTGATCTTCCTCTTCGTGATCTTCCGGACCACGTCCTGGTGGAAGCGCACGAAGAACAGAAGCCCGACAAGCAGACCCACCACAAGGGTCACAATTGAAAGCATTTCGAATTTGTGGGTCAGGTAGTAATTAAAAAGGCTTACGAGAATGAGGAGTGGTGAGATTATATAGAGGTATTTCTCTATCTTTTTCAGCATGACTATCCCCTCCACCTTTTCGATTCGAGCACCCTCAGCGTCAGAAAGACCGAGGTGAAAATGAACAGGACATAGTACAGTACATCCTTCGTGTCGATGATGCCTTTGATAAAATTATTGAGATGATCGATTATACTCAACTCGGTCAGAACTTTACTGATCTGCCTCCCCGATCTGGGGTCGACCGCCCACCCGATGAACCAGAAGCCCAGAAGTGCGCCGTAGGAGAGAATGATGGCTACGATCTGGTTTTCAGAGAGGGCCGAGATGAGCACTCCGAGGGATAGAAAGGATAGACCCATGAGGAACATCCCGAGATAACCGGCCAGGATCGGCCCCCAATCAGCAATGCCGGCAAATTTGAACGCCATGTAAGGAGCAGGGAGAGTCAACACCAGCATGACCACCAGAATGGTGAGTGATGCAAGCCACTTCCCGATGACAATCTGTATGTCCTTCACAGGGTAGGTGAACAAAAGCTCGATCGTTCCTGATTTCTTCTCCTCCGCAAAGAGCCTCATGGACAGGGGAGGGATGACCAGGAGGAAGACAATGCTGTTGGAGCTGAAAAGAGGCGCAAAGACCCCGACGATGAGGTCGATCCTCTGTGCGTAGTAAGGGTTTTGCATGAGCTGGTAGGAAAGCTCGGAGTAGTAGGTCAGATTTCTAAAGTAGAGAAACCCGAAAACCCCCGCGAAGATGACGATGACAACGTAGGCAACGGGGGTTGTAAAGTAAAACACAATCTCCCGTTTGAATATCTCTGAAATATTCCTCATTGAAGGCCCTCCTCCTCTTCTGTTACGAGCTTGAGGAACACATCCTCAAGGCTCATTGCCCTCGCCTTCAGCTCCAGGAGCCCGATGCCGCTCTCAATAACCGATTTGGCGATCTGCGCACGCATGTCTTTTTCAATGACCGTATCAACAAGCAGGGCATTGCCGCTGCATGCAACGCTCTTCACCCCCTCAAGCTGTGAGAGCTTCTCCCTCATCTTCTCTGCATTCCCGTCAATCATGAGCTCTACCTGACGAGATTCCGATAAGCTTTTCCCGATATTGTCGGTGGAATCCACCGCGATAATTCTCCCCTCGTTTATGATTACCACCTTGCTGCAGGTCACCGAAACTTCCGGGAGAATATGTGTTGATAGGATGATCGTCCTCTCCCCCTCCATCGATTTGATCAACTGCCGTATCTCGTGTATCTGCTTGGGGTCCAGCCCCGTTGTCGGCTCATCGAGAACAAGAACAGGAGGATCATTTACAAGGGCCTGAGCGAGTGAAACCCTCTGCTTGAAGCCCCTTGAAAGAGACCCGATGGATTTTGTAGTAACATCCCCAATTGCGCAGGTATCCACCACCCTCTCGACGCTTTCCTTCAGCTTTGATTTCGGCACTCCTTTTATTGCACCGATGAACCTGATGTAGTCGATTGCCCTCATGTCGTTGTACAATAACGGGTTCTCGGGCACATAGCCTATCCTCTTCTTCACTTCCAGGGGCTGATCAAGAACGCTGTAGCCAGCAACGTAGGCATTTCCATCGGTCGGAGGAAAGTACCCGGTTATAATCCGCATCGTTGTGGTTTTTCCTGCCCCATTCGGACCGAGAAATCCCAGTATCTCACCCTGCTCAACCTCAAAACTGATACTGCGCACGGCCACCGTTGCTCCGAAGTGTTTCGTGACATTGTCTATTCTGATCACCGTTTACCTCCTCACGGTTCCTGGGCGTGATTAAATAAGCAAGTTAACTTTCAATATCTCCCTCCCTTGAGGGAGGGGATAGGGGAGAGTGTAAAATTTATAAAATAAATTCTGGTATAAGATAACAGAATTCGTCCAGATAATACCATAATACCATAATACCATAGTCAAGAAATTTAATATTAGTGTAGCTATGGGGTCAAGCCCAAAGCGCATACCATTGCACCACACCGCTCACAACGGACTTTAGACAACTGTATGGCACTTTTTTATTGACAAATGGGGTGGAGCGCTTAGAGTATAGAGAGTAATGAGTATTGTCTCGTGCAGGAAAACCTGCCATTCTGAAAGGGGGGAGATAACTGAGACACCTTTTAAAAAGTTCTGTATTACGGGCAGTCTCACGGACGATCGGAGGTTTGACCCTCATTTTTTCAATCTGCTCTGCCCTTCCCCGCTACTCACACGCGCTGGACTTTGACAGGGAGAGGGAAAGGCTCGTTAAACAGCATGTAATCGCCGGGGGGATCAAGAACCCTCTGGTTATCGAGAGCATGCGCAGGGTAAAAAGGGAGGAGTTCGTTCCTCGCGAGTCGAAGTCCCAGGCATACGATAACAAACCGCTCCCCATAGGATACGGGCAGACTATTTCCCAGCCTTACATCGTGGCCCTGATGACGGAGCTTCTCTCAGTGGATAAAGACGACAGGGTCCTCGAAATAGGGACAGGTTCCGGTTACCAGGCAGCGGTCCTCGCCCATATCGTGGAGAGGGTTTATACCATCGAGATCATAGAACCTCTGGGTAAAAGCGCCCGTGATCGCCTGGCGCGTCTGGGGTACACCAACGTTGAAGTTAAAATCGCCGACGGTTACAACGGATGGGCGGAACATTCTCCCTTCGATGCAATCATAGTCACCGCCGCTGCCGATCACATCCCCCCGCCGCTGCTCAAGCAGTTGAAGAACGGGGGAAAGATGTGCATTCCGGTAGGCCAGCCGTACTTCACCCAGGTCCTGAAGCTTGTTGAGAAGGATGAGGGGGGAAACATCCGGGTTAAAGACATAATACCTGTCATATTCGTTCCCCTGACCAGGGCTCCTGCGGAGCAGAAATGAAGGTTAAAGCATTCCCCCTCTCCCTCGCATGCCTTTCAGCGGCGCTCCTATCCCTGGAAATATCCCTCATGAGAATGTTTAAGGTCGAGGGGTTCGGGAACTTCACCTACGGGGCAATTGCGCTTGCACTGACCGGATTCGGGGCAAGCGGGACCTTCGTTTGCATCTTCAGAAACAGGCTGAAAAACCTCGAGATGCAGATCTGCTACTGGTCTTCCGTGCTGTTCATCCTCTTCCTCGGTGCAGGCTACTACCTCTCCTCGAGGGTGCAGTTCGACTCCCTGCGGATTCTCTGGGACCCGGCCCAGCTCCTCCGCCTCGTCCTCAGGTACCTCTTCTACACCGTCCCGTTCATCCTTGGCTCCACCTACGTGGTGCTCTCATTTACCCTCGAGAAACCTTCAAGGGCCTACTTCTTCAACCTCTCAGGTTCAGGGATCGGCATACTCGCAATACTGCTCGGCCTCTACCTTATCCCCCCGGAGAGGATACTGGCAATCCCCCTGGGGCTTGCCGCAATCAGCGTGCTGCTTTTATCCCCTTCGAATGCCCTCCATGGGGCCAAGCGAGCGGGAGCCGTACCTCTCATTGCCGCAGGGCTTTTCTTTTTCCTCATGGGGGACATCCACATCCTTCCATATAAGGGGAGGGAGCTTACCCTCAACTTCCCCGATGCGAGGATCATCGAGCGGAAGATCAGCCCCTTCGGCACCATCGAGGTCATTGAAAGCACAAAAATAAGGATTGCCCCCGGGCTCAGCTACGCATTCCAGGGCGAGCTGCCTCCCCAGCATGGCCTTTTCATCGATGGAGACCACTTCGCATCCATCGACCGCATTGCCGGGGAGCATTCAATGGATTATCTCCTCTACCAGGTACAGTCCGCCGTGTATAGAATCCACGACGATCCCGATGTTTTCATTATCGGTCTTGAGGGCGGTGCCCCTGTCGAGAGGGCTTTCCGCAACGGCACCCGCAGGATTACCGTATCGGAGGAGAATCCCCACCTGCCGGTTCTTTTAAGGGAAACCTTCAGGAGCTTCAACGATGACCTTTTTCGCAGAGAAGGCATGGAGATTGC
This sequence comes from uncultured Spirochaetota bacterium, assembly GCA_964584875.1. GTDB lineage: Bacteria > Spirochaetota > B62-G9 > B62-G9 > DRHN01 > CAZPCG01. Next base: position 5,650 of record CAZPCG010000015.1, on the reverse strand, counting down.
CGTAACAGGGGGCCGAAGCTATCTTCTGGCAAGCAGGCACCGCTGGGACATCATCGATTTCTCGGTAAACGAGGGGCTTGCCTCTTCCATAGGGGGCATCTACTCGACAGACACAACCTACAACCTCACGGTGGAAGCTTTTCAGGACTACCTGAACCATCTGAGAGAAGGTGGCACGGTTTCAGCAACCGTACCCCTCAGGTACCCACCGAGGAACCTGCTGAAGCTCGCAATGGTTGCGCAGAAGGCCATCAGGCTCAGCGGCCTTGATCCGCAAAAGCGCATGGTCGTCCTCAGGGGCTGGTCTACAGGCACAGTTCTTCTGAAAAAAGAACCTTTCGTCAGGGATGAGATCGAAAGGATAAAAAAATTCTGCACTGAGAGGATGTTCGACCTGGTTTACTACGAAGGTATGCCGGAGGAGGAGGCAAACCGATACACCATTGTGCAGGACGCCCACTACTACAGAAGCATCAGGCAGATCCTGGACGATGAGCGGGCGTTTTCAAAATCATATATCTTCAATATCAGGCCTGCATCCGACAATCGACCTTACTTCTTCAACTTCATTAAGATTGGGAAGCTCCCCTATCTGTTCAGGGAGGTCGGGCGGGAATGGCTCTTGGTCATCGAGGGGGGTTACATAGTCCTGCTTGCCACTTTCATTACAACCCTCCTTTTGGCAGCTGTTTTCATCATGCTGCCTCCCATACTGCTCGGGAGAAGGATAGGGTACGGAAAGCTCTCGATCCTCTCCTACTTCAGCCTCATCGCTGTGGGGTACATGTTCATAGAGATCCTCCTCATGCAGCGCTACATCAAGCTCATCGCAAACCCTCTCTACTCAAACTCAATGGTTATCGCTGCCCTTCTCATATTCTCAGGCATCGGTAGCTACTTTTCGCCCCACTTTTCAGCTGCACGCCGTTATTCCAAAAGGCCCATGGGGGAAAATAACCCTCAGAAAGGGACCAGGGGAAAAATCGGCAGGAACGCCGCCCTCTTCAGCATGCTTGCCTTCCTCTCAGCATATTTTCTTGCTCTTCTCTTCTTCTTCGATGCGATTTTCCTGCGCATCATCAAAGCGCCCATGGGTATTGTGCTTGCCATGCTTGCGCTGATGACAGCTCCTGCAGGATTTGCCATGGGCCTCTTCTTCCCCATTGCCATGACAAACCTCACGCAGAGGGGAGCCCATTCACTTCCCTGGGCATGGTCCGTTAATGGCTTCTTTTCTGTCATCGCCTCAACCGGAGCTGTGCTGGCTGCCTCAACCGCAGGGCTCCTGCTTGCAGGGCTCATCGCAGTGTGCTGCTACTGGGTTGCCTTCTTCTTTTTCCCTGAGTGACAATCCACAGTAGCATGTGAAAGGAGGCACCTGTCTGGCATTCATCCAACTTAACCACAGATCCGGCAAACCTGCGAAAAACAGGTGTAAATCCTTTCGGATCTTATATACATTGTACTCATTATTTTTAAAGATTGATTTCAATGTATCATGTTTCCTTAAAGGAGGGAGCCCTTGAATTCCCAAAGAGGTGCGGGTAGGCGGTCCAACGATCCGCCTGAGATTATAAGCTTCTCCAACAAAACGAGGGAGGATAAAAAGTTTTTAAAAAAATTCGTCGCCTTCCACTGGAAGCACTACCGGGGAGAACCTCAGTACATCCCCCTCTTCGATTACGAGTATCTGGGTATGAAGCTTTTTGGGATTCACGGTATTTTCGAGCCTGGAAACCCGTTCTACAACCATGCTGAGATCGTCTTCTTTCTTGCCTGCCAGGGTGATGCAATCGTCGGCCGATGCTATGCGTACACCAATTCTCGCCACAACGAGCGGTGGAAGGACAGGGTCGGTTTTTTTGGCGATTTTGAATCGATCGACGACCCGGAGGTTTCAGGGGCCCTTATTCGGGCAGCGGAGTCCTGGCTCAAGTCAAAGGGCATGGATACCATGAGGGGCCCGCAAAACCTCCCCGTGAACGATGCGACTCCCGGCATCATGACGGAAGGCTTCGATGCCCGGCCCATGGTTCACTACCACTACAATAAACCCTACTATATGGACCTCCTGCTCGATGCCGGCTTCAAACCGGTTCAGCGGGTGGTTTCCTTTGAGGTCCCCATCATGGACCCCATGAGGGAGAAGATGGAGCGGGTATCGAAGAAGGTCATGGAGCGGTACGGGGTAATCTTCGAGCCCTGGTCAAAGCGCCCCTACAGCATTCGACGGCAGGAGATGCTTGAGGTATACAACGAGGCCTGGGGTGATAACTTCGGCTTCGTTCCATTCACACAGGAGGAGTTCTATGCAATTGTTGACGACATGAAGATTATAATGGACAAGGACCTCTCCCTCTTTGTCTATGTGAAGGGGGAGCTTGCCGCCTTCTTCGGGGGGATTCCAAACATCGCAGAAAAGATGTCACCGATACCCGGCCTCAGGGGGCTGGAGTTTTTGCGTCTTTTGAAGATGCTGCTTCTGATGAGGGGCATAAAGAGCTTTCGCCTCGGCTACCTCGGGGTGAAAAAGAAGTTCCGGCACATGGGGCTGGGGGGCCTCATGGTGTGGAAGCAGAAGATCTACTCCCAGCAGAAAGGGTACCAGTACTGCGACATAGGCTGGGTGCTTGAGGGCAACACCGAGGCCTGCCTGATGGCAGACTTCATGAAGGCAAAGCTCGCCCGGACGTATACCATCTTCCAGAAGCCTGTAGAGTAACGGGAAGAGATTGTATCGATCAGATTACCGCCCCTGTTTAAATTTTACGCCCTCCCCTATCCCCTCTTTCAAGGGAGGGGGATTTTAAAAGTTAATTTTCTTATTTTATAAATGAGTTTTATCCTAAATAATGCGTACCTAATGCGATTTTATATCGAATAAAGATACCGGCTGTCATTGCGAGGAAGGAGCCGTAGGCGACTGACGAAGCAATCCCGATCCAGGTACTCATTTTCCGGATTATCTAATAATGAATATTCAGGCACAGCGGACTTCAGGATGCATGGGAAAAAAAGGCTGCTTATAACGGGTGCAAGCGGGTTCATCGGAAGCCACTTCCTGAAGCACTTCGAATCCCTCGAAGGGCTAGATGTGTGGGGCCTTGTGAGAGGAACGTCAAACCTCTTCCGGCTTCAGGACGGGCCGCACAACCTCCTCCGCGCTTCTCTTGATGACCCCCTGGAGACCACCCTTAAAGGCGTTGACTGTGTCATACATACAGCAGGGCTTGCATCCGACTGGGGAACATGGGAGGAGTTCTACAGGGTAAACGTGGAGGGCACCCTGAACCTGCTCCGCACCTCAATTGCAGGCGGAGTTAAGAGATTCATTTACCTCAGCTCAACCGTGGTCTACGGCATGAAGGGTAACAGGAACACGACGGAGGAACAAAAGCCAGAGCCCTTCCGCCAGCACTACTGCCTGAGCAAGTACCTTGCCGAAAAAAAGGTTTTTGAACATAGCGGGAAAATAGAGCTATTCGTCCTGCGGCCCTCAAACGTATTCGGACCCCTCGATACAAAGTTTACCCATCCCCTTATAGAGGGAATCGACAGGGGCCTTCGGGCATTCCCGAAGGGCGGAAAAACCATCACCTCCCCCTGCTATGTGAAGAACCTCGCAAAAGCCGTGGAGCTCTGCGTCGAAGTGGAGGAAGGGTTCGGTGAGGCTTACAACATAACCGATGGAAACGACATGCCCTGGCAGAAGTTCCTCTCTTTGATTGCCGATGAGCTCGGGAAGAACCCACCGGGGATTTCCCTTCCCACAGCACCGCTCTACATATTTTCCTTCATCCTTGAAAAACTCTACACCCTGTTTGGATCATCCAACCCTCCCCTTCTCACCCCATACAGGATGGCACAGGTTTCGAGGAACTACAGCTTCAGCATTGAGAAGGCGAAAACCCTGCTCAACTACAAACCCTTTTTTACAACCCTTGAAGGAGTGCGTGAGAGTGTGCGGTGGTATCTTGAACACAAAGGATCGGGGTCAATTTCGTAGACGTGGCATTCCCGCGATAGCCCGGACCCTCCACTTCCCTGCACATCTGGCGCTCTAAAGGTTAACCTGGTCAGATTAAAATGTTGAGTTTCGAATAGCTATTACGTTTTATTCATTAATGATTGACCGAATGTTCAATGACAGGTAGTATAATTGGGGGAAGGCTGTCACTTTTCAGACAGCAGTATCAACATGATATCAAAATGTGAATTAGCCGCAAGCTTTGCTTGCGGAGTTGTCACCAGCAACTAATTATAAAAGCCTCAATAAATGATCAATAAATTAAAGGAAGGGAAATGGAGCTCGACGACCAGTTAATTCCTGACAGGAAAAACCTTGAAAAGCTATACTCGTCAAGAATTGAGCTCTACAATACCGTTCTGAACGACCTCAAGCAACTTGTTCAGACAACCCTTTCCCGGCTTCCCATCCGTGCAACAGTCAAAGGAAGGGTGAAAACCTTCGAGAGCTATTATCGAAAGATCCTGAAAAAGCTACGTGAAAAGAACCTCAAGGGGCGATTGCCGGCTGTCTCTGACGTCATCGGAATACGGGTGATCTGCCCATTTCTCGAAGATCTGAATACCGCCGAGCAGGCCCTGCGTGGTGCTTTCAGGGTGGTGAGGGTTGAACGTAAAGGAGTCGAACGAAATGTTCGGGAGTTCGGGTACGAATCCACGCATCTGCTCGTGCAGGTTCCCCCGACCATACTTGCTCCCTTCGGGTCTCATGAAAAACTCCTCTGTGAAATCCAGCTTCAAACCATTCTGCAGGAAGCGTGGTCCGAAGTGGAGCACGACCTCGTCTACAAGGCCAACATCTCGCCGTACGACGAAACAATCAAACGAAAGCTCGCGGCGCTCAACGCCATGCTTACGCTCTCCGACATCATCTTTCAGGAGATCCGAGATTACCAGTGCCAGCTCTATGAGATGTTGAGAAAACGCCGGGAGTCATTTTCGGATTCCGTTCAAACCGCGATAATCGGAACGAGCCTCGATGATTTATCCAAGAAACTCATGGATGAGCTTATGAGTTCCATGGATGGAGAAAGAAGGGAACTGGGATCACTCGGCCTTAAGGACAACAACATCGACAGGCTTCTCCTCGGGGCTCTAAACGCACACAACGAGCACCGCTTCAACCTCGCTATCGAGCTATACTCAAAGGTGCTCGATCTCTCGGGAGAAGGGCCGATGCGCGCAGTGATCCTCGTTCACCGGGGAATGGCCCAGTTTGCGCGCCGCTTTTACCGTGAGGCTCTCTGCGATTTCTCTCTCGTCCTGGAGAGCGACGGAGCTTTCACGAAGGCGCTCTACTGCAGGGGGGTCGTGCACTCGGTCATGAAGGAGTACCGGGAAGCCCTCGATGATTTCAACAGGTGTCTCGAGCTCGACCCCTTTCAATTCGACTCGCTCTATGGCCGCGCTCACGTCTATTACATGCTCGGAAACTATGCTGAGGCTCTCGCTGACTGCGACAGAGCACTGAGCATAGACCCCTCTTCAAAACAGGCGCAGGCTTTTAGGGAGGTAGTGAGAACATACATCGGCATATAAACGTTCAACTACTGAGTAAATCAAAGAAAAAAATAAACAAGTTAACTTTCAATCTCCCCCTCCCTTGAGGGAGGGGATAGGGGAG
>CAZPCG010000014.1:0-15241 GCA_964584875.1 uncultured Spirochaetota bacterium | reverse complement strand
CCCCTGTCCCCTCCCTCAAGGGAGGGGTAGATTACTTGTGGCATTCAATCAGCCGGTTTCCAGTGTGCCGCCTGCATGCTCAACCTGCTCTTTTGCCTTCTTCGAAGCCCTGCTAACCTTGATGTGGAGCTTTTTTTTCAATTCACCATCTCCAAGCAGCTTAACGAATTGCGATTTTTTATTCACAAGCCTTTTCGACAGCAGAGCAGCATAGTCAACCACATCACCGTCATTAAAGCCAGCAAGATCTCTTATGTTGACGACCTGGAAGCCCTTCTCGAAACCCCTGTTGTTGAAACCTCTCTTTGGTATCCTCCGGGCGTAAGGCATCTGGCCGCCTTCAAATCCGATTTTCCTGCTGTAGCCCGATCTGGCCTTCTGGCCCTTGTTTCCACGGCCGCTGGTACATCCGCTACCGGTGCCCTGGCCCCTTCCAACAATCTTGCGCCTTTTCACAGCACCATGAGGAGCATGAACGTTCATTTCCCAACCCTTTCAACAGCCAGCAGGTGTTTAACTTTAAAAATCATGCCGTTAACCGCTGGATTATCCTTTAGCAGGACGCTCGAGTTCCTCTTACCCAGTCCAAGGGCGCGTACAACTCTCCTCTGCTTTTCAGGTACCCCTATGAGACTTCGCACAAGCCTTATTTTTACCATGCTTTCCTTGCCCATAGTTCTATCCAAATAGCTCCTTTACGGTTTTTCCCCTCAATTCACACACATGCTTCAGGTCCATCAATTTCAAAAGACCATTTATAGTTGCCTTCACTGTGTTCAGCGCATTGGAGCTCCCGATAGATTTCGTCAAAATGTCCTTTATTCCGACAAGTTCAACAACGGCCCTCACCGGACCCCCGGCGATAATACCCGTGCCGGGTGATGCCGGCTTCAATATTACCATACCGCTCTTGAATTTCCCATAAACCTCGTGGGGTATTGTGTTTCCCTTCAAATTGATGCGGATAATACTCTTTTTTGCCTTCTCCACACCTTTACGTATGGCCTCCGAAACCTCATTCGCCTTTCCAAAGCCCACTCCAACATTGCCCATCTTATCCCCTACCACCATAAGTGCGCTAAAGCTGAACCTTCTACCGCCCTTTACTACCTTCGCCACCCTATTAAGTTTTACGAGCTTTTCAGTATATTGCTCTTTGACTTCCTCAGGAATTGTTACGTCACCCAAAATTAAACTCCTTTTCTAGTAAAATTCTATGTGAAATTCTAGACCTTTATACCGCCTTTCCGCAACCCCTCCGCTACGCCCTTCACAAGACCATGATAGGGATAACCATTACGGTCGAAAACCGCTTCTTTAATATGTGCCTTCAACAATTTTTCTGCAAGATCATGTCCCACAGCTATTGCACCTTCACCATTTCTCCGCACCTTAAGTTCCATATCCGATGAGGCTCCCAGTGTTCTTCCCGTGTTATCATCAATAGCCTGTACATAGAGATGTTTATTGCTCCTGGTCACCGATATCCTGGGTTTCTTTTCTATTCCGTGGATCTTTTTTCTAATTCCCCTTTTCCTTCTCAATCGTCTTTCAATTTTATTCATTGCCCTGACACCCTAATTTTACAATACTCCACCAAAGTGCAACAAAGCCATCCCCCTTTTTCAGGTTCCCCATCCGCCCATCGATTTATTTCACTCCTGCTTTACCCGCTTTTCTCCTGAGTACTTCATCAACATACATTACTCCCTTACCCTTGTAAGGTTCCGGTGGTCTGAACTTCCTTATATCCGAAGCACTCTGTCCTACCAGCTGCCTATCAGGACCGCTCACCACAACCGTATTTGGATCAGGCACCTCTATTGATACACCCTCTGGAATTGCATACCGGATCGGGTGAGAATGGCCGAGATTCAGCACCAGGGTCCTCCCCTGCACCTGTGCCTTGTATCCTACCCCCACGATCTTCAGGCTCTTATGGAAGCCCTGTGATACGCCTGTGACCATATTGTTAACGAGGGAACGAACCAGGCCATGGAAGGCTCTTGCCCTGTTGTCTTCGCCACCAGAAATAACAAAAACCTTATCTCCTTCAACCTTAAGCGTCCCGTCAAACCTGAACTGCTGCTCAATTTTCCCCCTTGGACCTTCCACCACAACTTTCGAATTTTCATAGGAGAGCTTCACATTTCCCGGCAGTTTGATTGGTTGCTTTCCAATTCTCGACATTTGTCTACCCGCCCGTTACCAGATATAGCATAGGATTTCGCCGCCCACATTCTGCTCACGCGCCTTTTTATCCGTGAGAACACCCTTCGAAGTTGATATCACAGAAGTACCATACCCCTTGAAGACCCGCGGAATCCTGTCCTTTCTCCTATAGATCCTCAATCCCGGCTTCGATACCCGTTTCAGGTCATGAATGACGCACTCGCCGCTTGTGGTATACTTCAGATATACACGAATGTAGGATTTATTGTTGTCCTCAATGAGCTTGAAGTTCTTTATGAAACCCTCGTTCTTGAATATTTTAATTACCTCCATTCTCAGCTTGCTGAACGGAATATCGACCTTTTCTTTCCTGGCCCTGTTTGCATTCCGGATAACGGTGATCATGTCACCGAGTGGATCTGATTGACTCACGTTTTCACCCTCGTCATTAATCTAAGAATGATGATATCCGGGCAACCCTCCCTGCCCGAGAGGAGTGAACATTCCCGGGTTGGTCCAAAAGACTTCTTACCAGCTCGATTTTGTCACACCGGGGATCATACCCTCGCCCGCAAGCTTGCGGAAGCATATTCTGCACATCTCGAATTTTCTCAAATACCCCCTGGGTCTGCCGCAAATTTTACATCTATGGTAGTACCGGGTCCTGTACTTCTGCGGTCTCCCAGCCTTTGCGATAAGCGATTTTTTTGCCATCCCCCCTCCTACTTGCTGTACGGCATACCGAAGTAACCTATCAGTGCCCGCGCCTCCTCATCGGTCTTCGCAGTTGTACAGATCACCACATCCATGCCATGTATCTGTTCGACCTTATCATAGTCAATCTCAGGGAACATTATCTGCTCTTTTATTCCCACTGCGAAATTTCCCCTTCCATCAAAGGAATCTTTGGAAACCCCCCTGAAATCCCGGACCCGCGGCAGGGCGATGCTGATGAAACGATCGAGGAATTCATACATCCGGTCTCCGCGCAGCGTAACCTTGCATCCAATTTCCATTCCCTCCCGAACCTTGAAGGCTGCAACCGATTTCTTTGCCTTCAGCTTCACGGGTCGCTGGCCGCTGATGAGCATCATCTCCTCCACAGCTGTTTCAAGGAGCTTTTTATTCTCAATGGCTTCTCCAATCCCCATGTTCAGCACGATCTTCTCAAGCTTCGGTACCTGCATGATGTTCTTATATCCAAACTCTTTTCGCATTGCATCGATGATATCTTCTCTATATTTCTTCTTTAATCGTGGAACTGGTCCCATCCTCTGCTTCTCCCCACTTTCTCTGGTACCAGTGCAGGTGTCTCAAGATAATGCCAGGAAGCATCATACCCTGTCAAACATCTCACCGCACCTTGCGCACACCCGAACCCTCTTACCGTTCTCAAGCTTCTTATTTTGCGCACGCACAGGCCTATCACACTTTGGACAGAGGAGCATAACGTTTGATGCATGAACCGGAGCCTCAATATCGATAATACCGCCCTTCTGATTCTGCTGGTCCGGTCTTTTTGTCTTCTTTACAAGATTCAACCCTTCAACAATTACACGTTGCTTTGCACGATCGACGAGCAGAATCTTACCGATTTTTCCCCTGTCCTTCCCTGCAATCAGCTTTACCCGATCGTTTTTCTTCACCATCAATCCCATGCCGCACTCCTCTCACACCACCTCTGGTGCAAGTGATACAATCTTCATGAAATCCTTCTCCCTCAGCTCGCGTGCAACAGGGCCAAATATCCTCGTGCCCCGGGGATTGGACAGATTGTCGACGACAACGGCCGCATTGTCGTCGAACCTTATATAGCTCCCATCGGGGCGCCTGATCTCCTTATGCGTCCTCACTATAACCGCCTTTACCTTTTCACCTTTCTTAATCGGCGCGTTCGGAAGAGCGTTCTTCACCGAGCATATTACGATATCCCCGATCGTTGCATACCTCCTCCTGGATCCCCCCAGGACCTTTATGCACTGGAGCTTCTTCGCCCCGCTATTGTCTGCGACGTTCAAGTAGGTATGAGTTTGAATCATTTCTACTTTGCCCTCTCGATTATCTCAACCAGCTTCCAGCATTTCTCTTTGCTTATGGGTCTCGTTCCAACAAATCGAATTACATCGCCAACATTGCACTCATTCTTCTCGTCGTGGACCTTGAATTTCCTGGTTTTTTTAATATACTTCTTGTACATTGGATGCTGCCTGAGAATTTCCACCTTCGCCACAACGGTCTTATTCATCTTGTTGCTGACCACTGTCCCTATTCTCGTCTTCTTAACAGGCTCATTTTTCAATTCATGCTGTAACTCCTGCGGCTCTATCACTGCTACACCTCTCTGCTCTAATCGTTATGTAACGTTCAACCCTGGATCACCAGGCAACTATCTGCTCCTTATGCCGAGCTCATACTCCCTCAATATTGTGTTTATCCTTGCAATTTCACGCCTCGTTTCCCTGATCTTGAGGGTATTCTCAAGCTGACCCATCATCTTGTTGAATCGGAAAATACGATAATCCTTTACGAGCTTCTCCTTCAATTCCTTCAGCTCATCCAGGGTCATTTCGTTCAGGTTGCGTTTCACGCCAGGCTCCAGCTCCTGTTAAAATAAGAATATGACCGGGTCCAATGCTGCCTGAAGCAGCAGGGCTGACCCTCAATAAAATGCGATTTGCTATATTGTCATTCTTTCAACGAATTTCGAACGAATAGATAACTTGTGAGAAGCAAGCCGTATCGCCTCGCTCGCTACACCCTTAGATACACCACTCACCTCAAAGAGTATCTTCCCGGGCTTCACCACGGCAACCCAGCTTTCGGGGTTACCTTTACCCTTCCCCATGCGTGTTTCGGCCGGCTTTTTGGTGTAGGGCATGTCCGGGAACACCCTGATCCACACCTTACCACCCCTCTTCATGTGCCGTGTCAGCGCAATCCTTGCAGCTTCAATCTGACGATTGGATATCCAGCCCGGTTCTATAGCAAGAAGACCGTACTCTCCGAAATTCAGCATATTCCCTCGTAATGCCAGCCCCTTCATTCTTCCCCGCTGTTTCTTCCTGTATTTTACCTTGTTCGGCTGTAACATACCATCACCCACACTTTACCATGATATGACTCACGAGCCAGGAGTGGGCCTTTTCTTCTTCAAGAGCACCCCTGCATCACCTCGAGTGTCTTTTTTGAAAACCTCCCCCTTGTAAATCCAGACCTTAACGCCGATTGTTCCAAAGGTTGTATTTGCCTGCGCAAATCTATAATCGATGTCGGCCCTGAATGTGTGAAGGGGTATCATGCCATCCTTGTAGCTTTCCCTGCGGGCCATCTCAGCCCCTCCGAGCCTTCCCGAACAGGTTATCTTAATGCCCTGTGCGCCGGCCTGCATGGCTGTCGTTATTGCCTTCTTCATAGCTCTCCTGAAGGCCACCCTCCCCTCAAGCTGCCGTGCGATACTCTGGGCAACCAGCTCGGCATCGAGAGCCGGATTCTTTATCTCCTTTATCTTGATCTGAATCTCCTTATCCGTAAATGCTGTTAGTTCCTTGCTGATGCTCTCAACCTCTGCTCCTTTGCGGCCGATGACTATTCCCGGTCTTGCCGTATGAATGATGATGTTGATTTTATCAGGGTATCGGATGATCTCTACCCTCGAAACCTCCCCCGAGCTTAGCCGCTCCCTGATGTATCGCCTGATGGCGATGTCTTCGTGGAGATTTTTCGCATAGCTCTTCTTTGCAAACCACCTGGATTCCCAGGAACGGATGATGCCAACCCGAAGCCCGACAGGATTGACCTTCTGTCCCATTTGCGCCTCCCCTTACTTCTTTACCTCTTCCCCCGAAACAACCACGGAAATATGGCAGGTTCTCTTCCGTATGCGATCCGCCCTTCCCCTGGCCCTCGGAAGCCACCTCCTGAGAGTTGGCCCTTCATTTACTGTTATTCTTGCAATCCTTATGCTGTCCTCATCAACGTTCTTGTTATTTGAAAGAAGATTCGCCACCGCTGACTGCAATACGCTGTACACAACACGGGCGCCCCTTGCAGGTGTGAGGGTCAGTGCAGCTTTTGCCTCCTTATATCTCATCTTATTAACGGCTCTCCCGTACTTGTTCACCTTCCTGCCGGAGATTCTCACGTATCTGGAAACTGCCCGCGCCTCCATCTCCATCTCCTCATTTCACTCTGGTCGACTTCTCAGAACCAGCATGCCCTTTGAAAATCCTGGTCGGTGAAAACTCTCCAAGCTTGTGCCCAACCATATTCTCCGTAACATAGACCGGGAAAAACTTCCGTCCATTGTAAACATTAAAGGTATGGCCAACCATTTCAGGAAAGATTGTCGAGCGTCTCGACCATGTCTTGATGATCTTTTTTTCATTCTTCGTATTGAGCTCTATAACCTTTTTGTACAGCTTCTTGTCAATGAAAGGCCCCTTCTTGATAGACCTCGACACAGCACCCTCCTCCTACTTCCTCCGTTTGATGATGTTTTTATCAGAGCTCTTGTTCCTCTTCCTGGTCTTGAAGCCCTTCGTAGGCACTCCCCACGGAGTGACCGGGTGCCTGCCACCCGACGTCTTTCCCTCTCCCCCTCCATGGGGGTGATCAACCGGATTCATCGCCACTCCTCTAACCTTTGGCCTCCTGCCGAGCCATCTCGACCTTCCCGCCTTGCCGAGTGATATGTTGAAATGGTCCTGATTGCCGACCTGTCCCACCGTGGCATAGCAGCGTACATTGATAACCCTCATTTCACCAGATGGAAGCTTCACAATGCCTTTGTTCCCTTCCTTCCCAACCAGCTGCACCATTGTGCCCGCAGAGCGCGCAAGCTGTCCTCCCTTCCCGGGGCAGAGCTCAATGTTATGAACAACAGTACCAAGCGGCATGCTCCCGATGGGCATAGCATTCCCAGGAGAGATCTTCACATTCTCACCGGAAACCACTGTATCGCCAATCTTCAAACCATCAGGTGCGAGTATATACCTCTTCTCGCCGTCGAGGTAGTTCAGCAGAGCAATCCTGGCGCTCCTGTTTGGATCGTACTCGATAGAGGCCACCCTTGCCTCAATTCCCCTCTTATCCCTCTTGAAATCGATCTTCCTGTACAGTCTCTTTGCGCCTCTACCCCTCCTCCTTACAGTGATGCGCCCTGCATTATTCCTACCGCTAATCCTCTTCTTTCCCTCGGTAAGAGGCTTATGGGGTGTATCGGCTGTAATGTCTGCGGTGCTGACAACTGTGAAAAACCTTCTCGACGATGTCACAGGTCTGTATTTTTTAATCGCCATTTCCCTGCTCTCTCATAAACCTACAACTCCATTCCCCATCCCTTTTAGAATGGAGCGAGGCCCCTGGATTCTAAAGATTCCCGGTGTTATACCCCTTCAAACAGTTCGATCTTTTCGCCCTCCTTGAGGGTAATAACTGCTTTTTTCCATGAGGAGGTATACCCGTAGACATAGCGTTCGCGCTTTCTCTTCCCTTTCACATTCATAATTGAACAAGACACAGGCTCAACACCAAAGATTGCTTTCACAGCCTGCATTATCTCTTTCTTATTCGCCTTCTTGTTTACCCTGAAACAGTACTTCCCCTCTTCCTGGTGTGAGGTGCTCTTCTCGGTTACGATTGGATTCAGAATTATCTCACCCTTTTTCATCCCAGCTTCCGGCGGCCTCCAACTTCCTGTAAGTGATCGTATTATTGCCCGTATTTCTCATTCAACACCTTCACGGCGCTTTCGGTCAGGATGAGCTGTGTTGCATAGAAGAGATCTTTTGTACTCAGCAAATTCGCATCGTGGTACTGGAGCCATGGGACATTTCTCCCCGCCCGTCTGTTGAACTCATTCCTGTTCTTGTCGATAAAGAGAACCCTTCTTCGCTTCCCCTCGTCCACAAGGTTAATTGCAATTTTATAGAAGTCCTTCGTTTTTCCAGATTCAACGGTGAAATCTTCGACAATTTTCAATTCATCCGCTACAGTCTTCATCGACAGGACGGATTTGATTGAAAGCTTTCTCACCTTTCTTGGCAGTTTCACGGTGTAGTCCTTCGGCTGCGGACCAAACACTACACCGCCACCTCTCCATAGAGGGCTTCGCTTGCTTCCAGCGCGGGCCCTCCCTGTACCCTTCTGCCTCCACGGCTTTGCTCCGCTCCCGCTCACCTCTGATCTACCCTTTGTTGAAGCTGTACCATGGCGTGCATTAGCAAGCTCGGCACGAAGGACGTAGTATACGGCTGATTTGTTAGGTTTGCTGTTAAACACCGCCTCGTTCAGCTCCATCGTACCCTTCTCTTTTCCCTCTATGTCATATACCCTGGTGATCATCTCTTCATCTCGTCCATTCGTCCATCCAAAGTTTTCCAACACACGCAAGTCGGCAGACAGATAAAAAGCACTCCATCTTTCTGCACTTTTCCAGTCTCATGCTCACGAGTGAATCAGATGGAGCGCGTTACTGTTTTATTTCAACATCAACTCCCGCTGGCAATTCCAGTTTCATGAGTGCATTGATTGTCTCGCTGGTCGGGTTTATGATATCGATGAGTCTCTTGTGCGTCCTCATTTCAAACTGTTCCCGCGATTTTTTATTAACGTGGGGTGAGCGCAGCACAGTGTACTTGCTGATCTTCGTCGGCAGCGGAACAGGGCCTGAAACCATAGCCCCGGCCCTGAGGACAGCATTTACGATTGATTTTGCAGATTGATCTATCAGCTCTGCATCAAATGCCCTCAATCTCACCCTGATCTTCTGCCCGTCCATACCTACCTCTATTATTCTATTATTATTCTATAATATCAGTAACAGCACCGGCGCCAACCGTTCTTCCACCTTCACGGACAGCGAACCTCATCCCCTTTTCCATGGCTATGGTTGAGATCAGCTCAATCTCCATGTTGATGTTGTCTCCGGGCATCACCATCTCAACCCCTTCCGGCAACTGGATAATGCCGGTTACGTCGGTTGTTCGCACATAGATCTGCGGACGGTATCCGCTGAAGAACGGTGTATGCCTTCCGCCTTCCTCCTTTGTGAGAACGTACACCTGAGCCTGAAACTTCTTATGCGGCGTTATTGTGCCCGGGTGAGCGAGTACCTGGCCCCTCTCAACCTCCTCACGCTTGATGCCTCTGAGAAGAACGCCAATATTATCCCCGGCCTGGCCCTCATCGAGGGTTTTCCTGAACATCTCAACACCGGTCGCAACGGTCTTCACCGTTGGCCTGACTCCAACTATTTCGACCTCCTCGTTTACGTGTACCTTTCCCCTCTCAACACGCCCGGTAACAACAGTGCCCCTCCCGGAAATGGTAAAGACATCCTCAATAGCCATGAGGAATGGTTTGGCGACCTCTCTCTTCGGCTCGGGGATGTGGTTATCGATTGCATCAAGCAGCTCCGGTATGCTCTTTGTTGCCTCCGGGTCATCCGGATTGTTCATTGCTGAAAGAGCGCATCCCCTGACAACAGGTATTTCATCACCCGGGAACTCATACTCGTTCAGCAGATCACGCACCTCCATTTCCACGAGCTCGAGCAGCTCAGGATCATCAACCCTGTCTATCTTGTTGATGTACACCACCATCGCAGGGACTCCAACCTGCCGGGCAAGCAGGATATGCTCCCTGGTCTGTGCCATCGGCCCATCATCCGCCGCAACAACCAGAACAGCACCGTCCATCTGGGCCGCACCGGTGATCATGTTTTTCACGTAGTCAGCATGTCCGGGGCAGTCGATGTGAGCATAGTGCCTCTTCTCTGTTTCGTACTCCACATGCTGCGTTGCAATGGTGATACCCCTCTCCTTTTCTTCCGGGGCATTATCGATCTCTTCAAACTTCTTCGGCTGGGCAAGCCCTTTTTTCGCCAGGTAGAAGGTAATAGCGGACGTCAGTGTTGTTTTTCCATGGTCGACGTGACCAATCGTTCCCACATTCACATGAGGTTTCGTCCTAACGAATTTTTCTTTTGCCATGCATTCCTCCTCGCTTTTGTTGTGTAAACCTCCCAAAAGTATAGTATGCGTTCAGAGCCCTGATGAAATTAATAAAAAAAGGTGCAAGTATCAATACTTTTTTCTTCAGTTTTTTCTTCAGTGCTTTAAACGAGCGAATATTTCTTCTGTGCGCTGCTCAAAATCTGCTCCGTGACATGGGTTGGCGCTTCTGCGTAGTGCGAAAACTTCATTGAATAATTTGCCCTGCCCTTGCTGAGGGACCTGAGCGTTGTCGCATAACCGAACATCTCCTTTAAAGGGCACTGAGCCGATATGAGCTTCGCTTTCTGCCTGTCGTCCATACCCAGGATCCTGGCCCTCCTGGAGGAGAGGTCCTTGATGACGTCCCCCATATATTCCTCGGGTGTGATCACATCAACGGACATGATCGGCTCAAGCAGAACAGGATGGGCCTTTATCATCCCCTGTCGGAACGCATTCATGGCTGCAAATTTGAACGCAAGCTCCGAGGAGTCCACCTCATGATAGGACCCATCGAGAAGTACCGCCTTGAAATCGATGAGCGGGTAGCCTGCAAGCACACCATTCTCGCTTGCGGCTCGTATACCTTCCTCAACCGCAGGTATATACTCCCTTGGAACCCTGCCGCAGGCGACCTTGTTCTCAAAAACAAAACCTGTCCCTGCATCCAGTGGCTCAAACTCAACGATCACATGCCCATACTGCCCATGACCGCCTGTCTGTTTGATGTGTCTCCCCTCGACCCGGGCACTTTCCCTGATCGTCTCACGATAGGCGACTTCAGGCTGGCCGACAACAGCTTCAACCCTGAACTCCCTCAGCATGCGATCAACTATTATCTCAAGATGGAGCTCCCCCATTCCCGAAATGATGGTCTGCCCGGTTTCCTCATCCGTCCTTACCTTGAAGGTTGGGTCCTCTTCGGAGAGTTTCGCAAGAGCAATCCCCAGCCTGTCCTGATCGCTATTTGATTTTGGCTCGATTGCAATAGAAATAACCGGTTGGGGAAAATCTATCTCCTCCAGAACCACGGGGTCACTCAAGTCGCACAGGGTATCACCGGTGGCAACTGTTTTCAGGCCTATGGCAGCAGCTATGTCACCAGCATGGATTTCTTTTATGTCCTCTTTTTTGTTTGCGTGCATCCGGACGATGCGACCTATCCTCTCCCTCCTGTCCTTCCCGGAATTGTAAACCCTATCCCCAACCCTGACGGTGCCAGAGTAGACCCTTAAAAACGCAAGCTTCCCAACGTAGGGATCGGACATGATTTTAAATACCAGCGCCGAGAAGGGATCCCCATCGTGTGCACTCCGAATTACCGATTCACCGGTTTTCAGGAGCATCCCCCGTGCGGGCGGCAGATCAACGGGAGAGGGAAGGTAAGAAACAACAGCGTCAAGGAGTTTCTGTACACCCTTGTTTTTAAACGCAGAACCGCAAAGAACGGGGAACAGTTTGTTCTCTATCGTCGCCTTTCTGATCACCGCTTTCAATTTACTCTTTTCAGGTTCCCTGCCTGAGAGGTAATCCTCCATGAGCCTATCATCAAAATCGCTCATTGACTCCAGAAGCTGATCCCTGTAATGTTTTGCGGCTTCTTCGTACTCCACGGGTATATCGATCTCCTGAAAGGTGACACCTAAATCTTCTTCATTCCATACCGCAGCTTTCATCGTGAGCAGGTCGATGATTCCCCGAAATTGCTCCTCCTTCCCGTACGGGATCTGTAGAGGCACTGCCCGTGCGCCCAGCCTCTTATCGATCATCCTCAACACATTCTCGAAATCAGCTCCCTGCCGATCCATCTTATTGACAAAAACGAGCCTCGGTATCCGGTACTTATTGGCCTGTATCCACACCGTCTCGCTCTGAGACTCAACCCCTGCAACAGCACAGAACACAGCAATCGCACTGTCCAGTACCCTGAGACTCCTCTCAACTTCAGCGGTAAAGTCGACGTGTCCCGGCGTATCGATGAGGTTGACGCTATGGTTCTTCCAGTAGTAGGTCGTAGCTGCACTGGTGATGGTAATGCCTCGTTCCTTCTCCTGCTCCATCCAGTCCATTTCGGTTGTCCCATCGTGGACCTCGCCGATTTTGTGCTTGCGCCCCGTATAGTAGAGCATCCTCTCCGTAAGGGTAGTCTTACCGGCGTCGATATGGGCCATGATACCGATGTTTCTGTATTTCTCTATCGAAAATTCCCGCGTCATTCTTATCCCTTTACCACTTATAGTGGGCAAAAGCCTTGTTTGCCTCAGCCATTTTTCTCGTATCTTCTTTCTTCTTGATGGCGGCCCCTGTATTATTATAGGCGTCGATTAACTCATCCGCCAGCTTCTCACTGAAGGAGTGACCGTGCCTCAACTTAGCAAAGGTGATTATCCACCTGATTGCAAGGGAGATCTTGCGATCCGGCCTTACTTCAACAGGAACCTGGTACGTTGCCCCTCCAACCCTGCGAGATTTTACTTCGAGGTCAGGTTTCACATTCTCGATTGCTTTCGTGAAAATATCAAGAGGAGGTTTATGCATTTTTTCCTCGATGCGCTTGAAGGCATCATAGATGAGTCTTTGTGCGAGGTTCTTTTTTCCACGCCTCATGATATTGCTGACAAACCGTGAAACAAGTGTGGAATTGTAGATCGGATCCGGGAGCACAACCTCTTTCCCGATTATATGTCTTCTTGGCACTGTTCACCTCCTCGATATCGGCATACAAAAAATTAGCCGGTTTATGCAAAACCGGCACCCTTTCTCAAGGGACCTATCCGGCAGCGCCGGTGGTTTCGCCTTGCATACATGCCAATCAAGCTTTCGGTCTCTTCACACCGTACTTCGATCTGGCCTTTTTCCTGTTCTCAACTCCAAGCGTATCGAGCGCACCCCTGATGATATGGTACCTCACACCAGGGAGGTCTTTTACCCTGCCACCCCTGATGATCACAACCGAGTGTTCCTGGAGATTATGACCAATTCCGGGTATATATGCAGTAACCTCAACACCGTGTGTAAGCCTTACCCTTGCAACCTTTCTCAGAGCTGAGTTCGGCTTCTTCGGTGTGAAGGTCATGACCCTTGTGCACACCCCCCTCTTTTGCGGACACCTTCCCAGAGCCGGGGTGGAAGTTTTTTTAATAAGTTTTTCCCTGCCCCTGCGAACCAGCTGATTTACAGTCGCCATTCCATGACTCCAAAGGCAAAATCATTTTGAATACAAAAGTACGCTTATAAAAAAGATAGATGGAAAATCTTTGTGTTTAAAGGATTACTAATATATTGAATGCCATGATCTTTGTCAAGTCAATCTTATTGATCTCTTGCTAAAACACAGCTCCCCCAACCTCTTCCCTCGCCATGAGCCTGCGGCCCTCAATCTTCTCCTTGATCTCTTCGGGTACCTCGAGATCACCCGGTTCATGCCTGTACAGCTCCACATTTTTGTAATTCTTTATACCAGTACCCGCCGGGATAAGGTGACCGATGATCACATTCTCCTTCAGACCCCTCAATTGATCAACCTTTCCCTTGATAGCAGCATTCGTCAGCACCCTTGAGGTTTCCTGGAATGAAGCGGCAGAGATGAAGCTGTCGATGTTGAGCGCAGCTCTCGTGATGCCAAGAAGCACCGGTTTTGCCGTTGCCGGGCTTCCGCCAAGCCTGATCACCCTCTCGTTCTCATCTTTGAATTTAAACTTATCAACCTGCTGGCCGACGATGAAGTTCGTATCGCCGACATCGACGATCTCAACCTTTCTCAACATCTGCCGTACGATAACCCCTATGTGCTTATCGTTGATGTTCACCCCCTGAAGTCTGTACACCTCCTGTATCTCATTCACCAGCCAGCTCTGAAGAGCCTGCTCACCCTGGATCTGCAGGATATCATGGGGATTGCGGGGGCCTTCACACAGCGGCTCACCCGCCTTTACCGTATCCCCGTCCCGAACAGTTACATGCTTGCCAAGCGGAACCAACTGCTTGTATTCCACGCCATTCTCATCCTCGACAATGATCTGCCGTTTCCCCTTTTGAATAGGGCCGAACTTAACCGTACCGTCAACCGTTGCAAGAACAGCGGTATCCTTTGGCTTTCTCGCCTCGAATAGATCGGCTACCCGCGGCAGACCACCGGTTATGTCTTTCGTCTTCGCCTGACCCCTCGGTATCTTGGCAATAACATCGCCTGCGGCCACCTCCTCATTATCATCAACGGTGAGGTAGGCACCACCCGGCACATTGTAGCTCTCAACCTCGGCCCCATTACTGTCAATGATCACTATTTTCGGCTGAAGCTGCTCGTCCTGGAAATCGAGTATTATTTTATTGATCACACCTGTTACCTCGTCAATTTCCTGCTTCATCGTTGTGCCTGGAATAATTGAAATGAGCTGAACCGTGCCGGAATGTTCCGTCAAAATCAATTCTGAGAAGGGATCGAACTTCGTCAGAACCTGCTTGGCCGACACAGTATCTCCTTCATTTACCAGCAGCTCCGATCCTATCTTGATATTGATCTGGTAGGGATCGCCCAGAAGGAACAGATTTCCGTCACCGATCAAAACGTGCGCTCTCTGCTGGGCCTCGACCTCACTGCCGTCCTTTTTCATATACCCGATCAGGTGGCCTGGTTCAACAAAATCACCGCTCTTCACCTTGATGGTAATATCGTTTTTTAAATACTGGTGATGTATAGGCTGAACGATGAGCAATCCTCTCCTGGGAAATACCCTCTTTCCATCCTTCCTCGAAATGATTTTTCCTTCAACCTGTGAAATGTACACCGGGTAATTCAGCTTGATCGTGTTCTCCTCTGCTTTTCGAGCCGCCGTTCCACCGATATGGAATGTGCGCATGGTAAGCTGCGTACCAGGCTGTCCGATGGACTCTGCAGCTATGATGCCTACAGCCTCCCCTATGTCAACGGTCTGCTTCGTTGCGAGGTTTCTCCCGTAGCATTTCACGCAGACCCCGTGGCTTGACTCACAGGTCAGCACTGTTCGCACCTTCAACTCGGTAATGCCGATGTTTTCAATCCTTCGTGCAATCTCCTCGGTGATGATTTCATTTGC
>CAZPCG010000013.1:3631-15636 GCA_964584875.1 uncultured Spirochaetota bacterium | reverse complement strand
AGTCTGCACCTGATGCAAGAGGAAGAGCTGAAAAAGATTTCTCAAACTGCTTCTACATACGGTATAACCTTGGAAGTCGGCACCAGGGGGATTGAGCCTGCGCATATGATGAGATACCTTGACATCGCAAAGAAGCTTAATTCGATTATCGTACGTTCGATCGCCTATAGGGTGGATGATGAGGCGGTTTCAAACATTCGTGAGGTGCTACATGCCTATGAGAAGGCTGGTGTTTTCATTGCAATCGAAAACCACGACGAGCTCCGAACAGATAAGCTTGCGGCCTTTCTCGACCGCATCGAAAGCCCCTATGTCGGAGTGTGTCTCGATACGGTGAACTCCTTTGCTGCTCTCGAAGCACCAGATATTGTGGTACGAAACCTCGCGCCTTATACGCTCAACCTCCATGTCAAAGATTTCGAGGTTGTGCGGTTCGGGAGTGAGCTCGGCTTCTCCATTGTGGGGAGGCCTGTGGGGGAGGGGCAGCTCGATGTTGAGTGGATGCTAGACTATTTGAAGGAAAAGGGGCGGGACCCTAATTCGATAATCGAACTTTGGACGCCCTTTACTGAAAACCTGGAAAAAACCATAGCGCTGGAGGAGATGTGGGCGGATAGGAGTGTCCGGTACCTGAAAAGAATCATGTCATGTTGTGAAGTGAAAGGATAGGGGAGAAGAGATATGGATATAGACGAGAAGAACACAACGATAACGATAATGGGTGCCGGTGGTAAGATGGGCACCCGCATCCTGAACAATTTAGAGAAAACCCGGTACAATCTTCTGCTATGTGAATCGGGGGAGCACGCTATCAAATCGCTTAAGGGGAGAGGGCTTTCAATAACTGCGATGGAGGAGGCGGTTCCTGACAGCGATTGTATCATCATGGCCGTGCCTGATGCGCTGATGGGAAATATCTCCCGTGATGTTGTACCGAAAATGAAGACAGATGCAACCCTTATCCTGCTCGATCCTGCATCGGCATATGCAAAGGAGGTTGCACTGAGAGAGGACTGCACCTTCGTAGTGACCCATCCCTGTCATCCAGGCCTGTTCACCGAGCAGGAGACGCCTGAAGCGAGGGCCGATGTGTTCGGCGGGGTGGCTGCCAAGCAGGACATCATGATTGCACTCCTTCGGGGGAAGGAGGAGAGGTTTCAGGTTGCAGAAGGTATCTGCAGGCAGATGTTTGCTCCCGTTGTCAAAGTACACCGCGTTACGGTGGAGCAGATGGCCATGCTGGAACCAGCCATGGCAGAAGTAGTAGGGGCATCCTGTGTCACGCTTCTCAAGGCGGCACTGGATGAGGCCATCAAACATGGTGTTCCAGAAGAAGCGGCAACAGCCTTCATGCTCGGTCATCTGCAGATCGAGCTTGCCATTCTCTTCAAGAGCAGCAATCCTTTCTCCGACGCTGCAATAAGGGCTATCAAGTACGGCTCCGAGCGCATATTCAAGGAAAACTGGCGGGACGTGTTCAATGAGGACTCCATACGTGAGGTTCTCGACAGAATGCTTCATCCAAAGGAATGATGGGATACCGGTTCTGATGAAACATACAAAAAAGGATTCTTTTTAATTCGCTTATGAGTGATAACGACAAACAGCATGAGGTATTCAAGACGGATAAACTGGAGTCGGCTGTTGACCGCGTGCTCAAAGTATTCAAGGAGGCACTCATTACAGGGAAGCTGGTGCCCGGAGAGCGCCTGCCCTCAGAGATCGAGCTGAGTAGGCACTTATCGATCAGCCGTGGCTCAATACGCGAAGCAATGAAGATACTGGCAGCCTTCGGCATCGTGGAGATACGCAGGGGTGACGGTACATACATCGCGCAGTCGGACCATAAGGTTATATTCGATCCTCTTCTGTTCAGCCTTATTCTGAGCAATGCTAAGGTAAGAGAGCTCGTTGAGCTGCGGGAGTTGATGGAATTTGCCATTGTCAAGCTCGTTATAGAGAATGCGGGAGACGAGGAGCTCAATTACGTTGAGGAAATGATCACTCAGATGGAGGATCTCATAGAGAACTATGGGCAGATCGGGATTGTTGAGCTTGTGCAGTCGGACCTGGATTTTCACAGGGCCCTAGGTAAGGCAACCAAGAACAGGCTCGTTGAAAAGATATACAACTTTGTGATGGACTTCTTTACGCCATATATCAGGGTTACCCATGAGAATCAACGGAGAGGGCGCAACGCCCTGGCTCATCACCAAAATATCTATGCGGCCTTGAAAAAAAGGGATGTGGATGAGGCGATTGAAGCAGTTGAGGGATCAATCATTGCCTGGAAGGAGCTCTCACACATCATGGGAGGAGGTGATAAAAAGAAATGAATTGCCACAATGTGGTTAAATAAATCTTAAAGAAAAGGGAGGAAGTACAATGCAAACACAAAAACTAAGAAAACTGGTTTTTCTTCTCGCTGCAAGCCTCTTGATAGTCGGCCTTTTGGTTCAGTTCGGACTTGCAGGCGGGAAAAAAGAGCCTAAGGAGGTGATCATCGAAAAGGAGGTTATGGTTTCGGGGCCGTTCAGCTCGGCAGCGCGAGCGGTTGAGGAGGCAAAGAAGTACTCCGGAACGAACCTCACTGTTGTCTGGGAGGCAGGGCTGCAATCGCAGGATCCTAAAACCTTCGGTCCGAAATGGGAGCAGCTTACCGGTATCAAGATCAGGGTCATCGAGATGTCCTACAACGACATTTACTCCAACCAACTCCAGGACCATCTGACAGGGGGGAGCTCCTACGATGTGATTACCTTTTCCCCGCTCTGGCTAATCGACTTCGTCAAAGCTGGAATTGTGGAGCCGCTCAACCCCTATATCGACAAGTACATGAACGAAGCTGATATGGATGATTATCTCGATGTGTACAAGTCTGAGGGGTATGCGCGTATGGGTGACACCTGGTACGGACTGCCTGATGATGGCGATGTCTTTGTTCTCTACTACCGAAAAGACCTGTTTGAAGATCCGAAAAACATGGCAGACTTCAAGGCGCGATACGGGTACGATCTCGCACCGCCCAGGACATGGGATCAATTCAACGACATCGGCAAATTCTTCACTGAAAAGTTTGCGCCCGGCTTATACGGTGGTGCGATTCAGCGTCTGGAGGGACAGGTGTACTCCTGGTGGATGGGCGCCTTCAGCGGTAATGGCGGGAAGTTCTTCGATCCCAACACCATGAAGACAGGTGTGAACAGCGAAGCTGGCATTAAAACGCTGCAGCAGATAGTTGATCAGAACAAATGGATGCCACCCGGTATTGAGAAGTGGGGCTTTGTGGAGGTACTGAGCGCCTGGATGGATGGCAAGGTAGCCATGATCATCACCTGGCCGCCCATTGGAAGGTGGTCTGCGGGTTACGGCGCCACGGTCGAGCAGCTTGCCTGGGTGCCCTCAACCAAGGTCGCGGGCAAGGTCGGCTATGTACCGCCGCCAGGGCGTCCAACACTGGCAGGTGGATTCTCACTGGGGGTCTCGCCCGACAGCAAGAAAAAGGATGCAGCCTATCTGTTTATACAGTGGATGAACAGCCCCGAGATCAGCCTCCAGCGAGTTATGCTTCCCTATGCGCTGCGTGACCCTTTCAGAATTTCACATTTCGAGTCACCGCTCTACGCATCACTTTGGCCGCAGGCTCCGGAATACCTGCAGACGCTTAAGGAGGGTGCGCTGAAGGGACAGTTCGAGCTTGGTATTCCTGGAGCGCGTGAGTATGCAGAGGCGATCGACAATGCCTGTACGTCTGCATTTGCCGGCACCTCTCCAAGGACAGCTCTCGATAAAGCTGCCAGGAGATGGATGGAGATTACGGAACGCCTGGGAATAGAGGAGCAGAAGAAGAACTATGCATTATGGCTCAATGGTCCCTGGAACAAGGAAGGGCCGAAATAAGAGTATTCTCGATCGTACAACAGTGGCCGCACACTCCCCGCAGATTGGATAGTCAGGCTGCGGGGAGTATATATTAGGTGGAGGCAGAAATGGATAGGGTGGCAGAGGCTGTCCCTTTGGCAAAGGAAACGCGGGTGCAGAGGGGCTGGGTAAGCTACAGAAGGAGAAATCGGCTTGTGCGGTGGCTCTTCGTACTGCCCTGTGTCGTTATCATCCTGCTGGTGACGATATTTCCAACCATATACTCCTTCGGGCTCAGCTTTACGAAATGGGAGATCGCCCTTCCTGACAGACCTTTCATCGGTTTTGGCAATTATGCAGCGCTGTTTAAAGATGCACGGTTTCTTCACTCTATACTCATTACTGCGATAGTGGTTCTTGTCGGTGTCGGCATAGAGATGGTACTGGGATTTGGGCTCGGGCAGATCCTCTCGGTGAAGATGAAGTGGAAGCGTATCTTTGTCGCAGCACTACTCTTACCAGTTATGGTCATGCCGGTGGTTGTGGGGTATACATGGCGTCTGCTCTGGGATGCCATGTACGGGCCTATCAATCAGATTATCGGGTGGATAATCGGCAGGCCATTTACCTACACCTGGCTTGCGAAAACCTGGACTGCAATTTTTGCCATCCTCGTGACGGAGATCTGGCAATGGACGCCCTTTATGTTTCTCGTGTTCCTCTCCGGAATCGTTTCCCTCGATCCTGAGATCTTTGAGGCTGCAGATATCGACGGAGCATCGGGCTGGAACAAGCTTCGTTATCTAACCGTTCCGCTTCTGCGACCAATCATCATCGTTGCACTGCTGATAAGGGGGCTTGATGCACTCAAGTTCTTCGATGTCATTTTTGCCCTTACAGGAGGTTCGCCGGGTAATTCGACGGAGACCATTTCTTTCTACATATACAAAACGGGGTATCAGTTCTTTCGGCTCGGGTACGGTGCGGCTGCATCCTTTATTCTTCTCGTTGCGTTGATAATCATTCTGACCTATCTGCTGAGGCTGTTCAAAACGGTCTTCGAATAAGGGTTGAAACCATGCGTGTGCAAGTACGAAGAAGATTATCAATGACGGGACGATACACCATTGTCATACTTGCACTTATCTTTTTTCTCTTCCCCATTGTATGGATATTCCTGACGGCATTTAAAACAGGGGATGAGTTTCTTCACAGCCCTCCCATCTGGATACCGCACTCGCCGACACTGAGGTCTTTCGCCCATGTAATAAAAACAGGCGGGCTGCGCTCGCTCATGAACAGTCTGATCATATCCATCAGTGCGACAGCACTCTCGCTTGCCGTCGGCTCCCTTGCTGGATACGGGCTAGCACGTTATAAGGTTGGGGGAAGCAACCTTCCCTTCTTCATTCTGTCACAGCGTTTCATGCCTCCCGTGGCTGTTATATTTCCCTTCCTCCTCGTGTTCAAGACGTTAAAATGGGTTGACACCTATCAGGCATTAATCATCGTATATCTCACCTTCAACCTGCCATATGCCGTGTGGATGATGCGCGGTTTTTTCCAGGAGATCCCGGCTGTTATTGAAGAGTCAGCGCTTGTTGATGGCTGCACCCCATTCGGGGCATACTGGCGTATTGCACTTCCGCTCGTGAAGCCCGGACTCGTGGCAACAGGGGTTTTTTGCTTCATATTTAGCTGGAGTGAGTTTTTCTTTGCGGTTTGCCTGACACGATCGAATGCTATAACCCTCTCGGTTCATCTTGCCAATTTCTTCGGTAAGATGATGGTGATGTGGGGTGAAGTAGGTGCACTTTCGGTGATAGCCATGATTCCCCTCTTCCTCATGAGCTTCGTCGTACAGCGCTACCTCGTACGGGGGCTTACTTTGGGGGCGGTGAAGTAGGAGGATATACCATGGACATATCGAGTAACATGCAGCTGGAAATGTACAGGTAATAGGTACAGATGGCTTTCCCCTGTATACGGGTAAAAGAAGGAGGCATTGATGAAAGCCGCAGTCTGGTACGGGCGGAGGGATGTGCGAGTTGTGGATGTACCTGAGCCACCTTCACCTCCTGCAGGACAGGTCAAGGTCGAAGTGGCTTCCTGCGGTATATGCGGCACCGATCTTCATGAGTATCTGGGCGGTCCCATCTACATTCCAGCCGATGTACCCCATCCTCTTACCGGGGTGAAAGCACCCATCATACTGGGACACGAGATGTCCGGTAGAGTGGTTGAGACCGGTCCTGATGTTCACAGTGTCAAGGTCGGCGACCGGGTGGCACTCTGCCCCATCATCGGTTGCCTCCAGTGTAAGTGGTGCAAATCAGGCATAATGGGGGTCTGTCCGAGTATCGCCTTTCTCGGCGTTTCGTGGCATGGAGGGGGTTTTGCAAAGTTTGTGAATGTGTATGAGTACATGTGCTATCATCTGCCTACCGAGGTTTCCTACGATGTGGGTGCGCTTGTAGAACCTTTTTCAGCGACGGTGAGGGCCGTTAAATGCGCACAGGTTCAACCGAACGAAACGGTTGCAATTATCGGTACAGGACCCGTGGGGCTCATGGCACTTCAGGCTGCCCGTATTGCCGGTGCAGGACAGGTCATAGCAGTGGAGCCAGCCAGAAAGCGGCAGGAGCTTGCCTTTAAATGCGGTGCGTATGCAGTAGTCGATCCGGTGAGGAATGATGCAGTTCAGGAGGTACGTAAGTTTACGGAAGGCGAGGGGGCTGACGTTGTTGTTGAGTGTGCAGGCCTGGAATCTACCGGAATGCTTGCAGGTCATATTGCAAGGAGGAAGGGCCGTATCGTGGTTATGGGCGTCTTTGAAAAGCCCGCCCCGCTCGATTATACAGACATCGTTTACGGTGAAAAGACCATCATCGGAAGTATGGGCGGATACGGTGTGTTTGATGAGGCTATCAGAATGATGGCAGATGGCAGGTTTGACGGAGTTCCTCTGATTACAAAAAGAATTTCCCTCGCTGATATCGTGGAAAAAGGTTTTCATGCTCTCATTGAATACAAGCTAGATAATGTCAAGATACTCGTTACTCCAGTGTAGTGTGAACATAACATCGAGTTCTTATATTTACCTCAAATTCACCTTCTTGTACCAGTATGTGAAATAACAAAAGTAAACAATGTTGTAATAATACTTCTAATGTCGGTTTATTCAAACAATGACAATTGTTTATACGAATCACCCATTTGATTTTCTAAGTTAAAGCTTGTAAGTACTTGTATATTGGCAGTTGCTCAGATGCTGTAGATCTGAAAATCTGCAGAATAGTGTAAAAACTGAATAGAGATTTCTTATGGCTGGTATGGTTAAAGATGTTGTATACTTTATGTTAGTAAGCCTTGAGGTGCGAGGCTTAAATGAAATTTACGAAAACTCGATTGTCATTTTTACCATCTGTGACGGCCTGGCCGATCCGGAGAATGCATAAAAATCTGAAAAAAGAGAGTGATCAGAAAGATGGATGAAGGGGCAAGGAATAACTTTGAAAGCTACCTGCAACGCAGAAGCGGTGATATCGAGCACGTCATCCATGAGCTGTGGGCCTCCAAGGATGAAAAGCTCTGGTCTTCCGATCCCTATTTCTACATACGCCTGGGTGAAACTGCCGATAAGCTCGGTCAGGTAATGTTTGCCCATGACGTGCTGAGGGAGGGGCTGAGCCATTTCCCTGACAACCTGCGCATCAACCAGCTCTACGCGCTCTCAATGATCAAGTGCGGTTTTCTGGGAAAGGCTCATGAGGTGCTTGGGGGGCTCGTGAAGAAGGGTCATAAGGATGAAGAGACGCTCGGCATTCTCGGACGTGTTTACAAGGACATGTGGCTCATATCGAACCGCAGCCTCGCAGATGATACCTACCTGCGTAAGTCGCGTGACCTCTATTTTCAGGCCTTCAGGAGGAGCAGGGGTTATTATTCCGGTATTAATGCGGCAAGCCTGAGCCTCATGCTTGGGGAGAGGGATAGAGCGGAAAGGCTTGCAGAAACTGTCCTCGGCATCTGTTTCAATCTTTTAAAAAAACCTGAAAACAGGGACTACTGGTGCCTTGCAA
This sequence comes from uncultured Spirochaetota bacterium, assembly GCA_964584875.1. Classification (GTDB taxonomy): domain Bacteria; phylum Spirochaetota; class B62-G9; order B62-G9; family DRHN01; genus CAZPCG01. The sequence continues at coordinate 7,693 of CAZPCG010000013.1, read as the reverse complement.
CCGTTGGCGAGGGGTTCATCGTGCTTGGCGACAATGAGCGGGCACGGCGCTACTTTACCCTCGCACGGAGGGTCAGTGCCAAAAATTATGCCTGGGTCGCAAGCACGAGAAAGCAGATCAAGCTCCTGAGCCGTTACACCGATGTGTCGGATGAAACACTGAACATTTTAACCGTACCTCCTGTTGTTGCTTTCACAGGCCACATGGTCGACCATCCAGGTAGAAATTCACAAAGGTTTCCTCCCATCATTGCAGATGAGCTTAAGAGAGAGATCGCGTCAAAACTGCGGGAGCTTGGAGCAGGTATCGGTTATTCATCGGCAGCCTGCGGCTCGGACATACTCTTTCTTGAGTGCATGCAGGAGCGGAAAGCTGAAACCAATGTTGTGCTCCCATTTGATCTTGAAGATTTCTTCAAAACAAGCGTTGAATTTGCAGGCCCTCAGTGGACGGAGAGAGCGCATTCTGTTCTTGAGAGGAGCGCTACCGTGCTGCAGGCGACCGAGGGGAAGTATGGGGGCGACGATCTGCTCTTCAACTATGCCAATGACATGATCATGGGAATGGCGATACTTCGGAGCAACCTCCTTGAGACTGAGCCGGTGCTTCTTACCGTCTGGGACAGGAAGAGAAACAGGGCTTCAGGAGGAACCTATGAGTTTATCCACCGGTGGGAAGCGAAGAAGCTCAGAATGGAGGTTATTGACCTGAACAGGCTTTTAAAGGCCCATGGGGGTAAGATACATCAGGCATATGTTACTGCCGAGCATGGAGAATTGGGAGCAGCACAAGCAGAAGCCAGGTCCGGGAAGAGAAGGTGGAAGAGGATCAGCAGGTCGATCAAGGCTATGCTCTTTGCCGACCTTGTTGGATACAGCACGCTGAAGGAGGACCAGTTCCCCTCCTACATCAACAATTTTCTCGGCACTCTCGCAGCTCAACTCACAAGCGGGCGGTACAGACCGCTGTTCAGGAACATGTGGGGGGACGCGTTATACTTTGTCTTTGATGACCCTGTTTCGGCTGCGGAATGTGCCCTCGAGCTTCGAAGTTTCGTGAAGGAGACTGAGTGGGGAAGGATGAACCTGCCGGGTGGGCTGAACATCAGAATCGGACTTCATGCAGGTCCAGTTTTTTATGCAAAAGAGCCGATACTGAAAAAAACGAACTATTTCGGTACCCATGTGAACAGGGCGGCGAGGATCGAGCCGATAACAAACCCGGGCAATGTCTATGCCAGCGAGCAGTTTGCAGCGCTGCTCATGGCGGGCGATATCAAAAGCAATCTGGAGTGTAGATACGTAGGGATTATCGTTCTTCCTAAGCGATTTGGAAAATACCCGATATATCACATAAAGCGAAAAGACGAGCTTGAGTAAGCATGTACAACGCCCTGGAAAGGGCTGCTTTCGCTGGGAGGGGGGCTATGGAGGAAATGGGAACACTGCTGAGAGGAGGGAGATAACTCTATGGCGGGGAAAGGAAAATCCACCAGAAGGGTGCAAGCTAAAAGACGCAGCCAATCTTCGGCGGCAAAAACCTTATCAGCAAAGAGTTCATCGGTAAAAGCTTCGCCAGAGAAGAGGTCTTCAGCTAAAAAGGCTGATGCAAAGAAGAAGAAGGCTACCGGGGCGGCGCCCGGCAAGGTAATAAAGAAGAAGGCTACCGGGGCGGCATCCGGCAAGGTAATGAAGAAAAAGGCTCCCGGGAAAGCATCCGGCAAGGGAACGAAGAAGGCGTTAAAAACCTCTGCCCTGAAGGTAGCAGGTAAAAAGCCGACCGGGGGCGCAAAGGCGGTGAAGCGGAAAGTGGCATCAAAGAAAAGCCCTGTGAAAAAGCTTGCGCTCAGGAGAAAGAAACCGACCCCCAGGTGGCTTCCTCCTGTGAAACCTCCCTTTGAGGCCTACAGGGGTATCAGGCCGTTTCTTTTTGTGAGCTATGCGCACAGGAACATGAAAGACGTTTTCAGGATACTCAAAAAGATGAACGAGGGCCGTTACCGGATATGGTACGATGAGGGTATAGAGCCTGGAAATGAATGGCCGGAAGTGGTGGGAACGGCGGTCGTAAAGTGCTCACAATATGTTGTTTTCATGACCCCTGCTGCTGCTGTCTCTCGAAACGTGCGCAACGAGGTGAACCTGGCATTTGCCGAGAACAAGGAGATCATCGTTGTGTACCTACAGGAGACAAACCTGACGAGCGGAATGAAGCTCCAGATCGGCACGGTTCAGCACATAAACAGGTACGAGATGGGCGAGAAGGAGTTTTACGAAAAGCTGTTCAAGGTGCTCAGAGGCGACCTCAGGGGCTGAATTTCGGGCTTTCCAGGCCCCTGGTTTTTAGCGATCTCCCAAAGCAGGATTCCCCAACTTTATGCTCTTTCTTTCGAATCATTCAGAATGCAAAATTAGGTTCTTGCACATTTTACCTATTTTCATAATCCTTGCCATAATTTATGGAATGCTTTCAGAGGTGCATAAATTCGGTGTATCTCATAAACAGTGCAGTAGCAGCGGGCAGTATGAGGTTGTCAAGGTTGTAGGGTGAGAAGAGTTCAATGAGAGTCGGGATCAGGGCGGTGAGAAGGGCAAGCCTTGCAGGGAGAAAGAAAAGGAGGATAAGAAAGGCCGAAGCAAAGAACACGACCGAGCCCTCGGCGGTCCTGTTATAAAGGGGGAGTGGTATTCGACCGAACCGCTTTCCAATGAGCCCCGAGAGGGAATCGGATATGCAAACGATTAATATCGCGGGCAAGTAGATGGAGGGAGGGAAGAAGAGAAGGGGTATGAGTATGCCGATGGTGAGGGAGATCGGTCCGATGATGAATCCACTCGTCTCCGTATGCCTCTGGGCCTGCTTGGTGATGCCCGATACGAGGGGGAAGCGGAAGCCTATGTATCGCAGGGTTTCGGAAAGCGCGTAGATGACAATAGCGGCAAAGAGCAGGCTGAGGATGATGTTTCTGTGCATGTATGCGAGGAAGGGGATGGGAACACCCATGAAATGTATCAGCTTCCGGTACAGCTCCCTTCTCAGGGAATGGGTGTTCTTTTTCAATTGTGACGGAAGCCTTTCCTCGGGAATGATGTAGGGGATGAGCTCGAGGAAGTTGTAGCCATCGATAACCACGTCTGCATGCTTTCTGATCATCTTGGAAGGATTGAAGCCAATGCCCAGATTGCTCTTTTGTATGAGTGATAGGTTGTTGGGATCGTCTACGACGGAGATGACGTTTTTCCATGTCAATCCGAGCTCGTGGAGAAGGCCGCCCACGATCTCCTCCTTTGGACGGACCACGAGCCCGTCAGTTTTTATCAAGCCCCCTTCTATTACCACCTGAAGCCCCGAGTAGTGGTCGGCATTAATCTCCTCACAGAGGGTTTTCAGGATAAAGTCCGGAATTCCCGAGCTCATGATTGAGATGTAATAGCTGTGTTGGTGGAGGATCTCAATCGTTCTTTTTATATTGGTCGATTTCCTCATCTTACGTGCGATATCCTGTGCCTTCCGGGCATCGAAGTTCCTGATAAGCCCCAAAACCCCCCTGAGCAGGGTATCGAAACTGATCGAGTTCAGGTAGTAGCGCCATCCGAGGAGGAGGGTTTTCAGGTAGTTGATGAGTCCTGTAAGCCTTGCAATCCGTGTGAGAAAGATGTTTCTGAAAAGGACCCCGTCGACGTCGAAGATCACAAGGCCCCGGTATCCGGTGCCCATTTTTACTTTTTCATCACATGAAGGACATGGCTCAGGCCTGAGATTTTTCAGGCATGCCGCTTCCCCGGTATGCTCTCCATGCTCGAGGTGCCTTGCATTCATTGCTAGAGTGTCTCCTCAGGGTTGATACACCACCTCCCTGCACTGGTGCATTTAACCACCTGTGCCCGGATCAGCACCTTGACAAAAGGGAGGATACACCCAAAAATAGGCTGATATTCTTGAAGAATCAAATTGAAATTTTTTTCCAGGAAATGATGTTTATATCATATAACCGGTCATGATTATGAATAAAGGAGCTTACTCTCAGCATACAGTGCGCGTCGTCGTGGAATAACTATAGGT
>CAZPCG010000013.1:0-3621 GCA_964584875.1 uncultured Spirochaetota bacterium | reverse complement strand
ACCGCGATTGTGCAGGGCCTGGTCTGAACCGAGCTTTCGCATTTAGCCTTGACGTCGTTAAATATTTATTCTATATTGAAGGGGATTTACCTTTCCGTCCATTTAGGGTGGGCCGTAAGACCGAGGGGAGGCTTGAAGTGAGAAGATATGAATATCTCTATATTCTTGAACCTCAGGAAGAAATCGCAAGACAATCCATCGAGAGCATCAAAGAACACTACAAGGAGATGGGCCTGACCCTGCTCAAGGAGGAGGAGATGGGGAAAAGGCGGCTCGCCTTTGAAGTCAATAAAAGAACCGATGGGTTCTACTACATCACACAGATAGAAATCGATGACTTCAACAAGCTCCGCGATTTTGAGCATGATTTGAAACTCAACACCAATATCATTCGGTTTATGAAGGTGAGGATTTAGCATTATAAAATGATATACAAGGGGATTAAAGTCGTTTGAAAGGAGTAAGACATGAGCTGGGATATCAATCATGTCGTCCTTGTGGGGAGGCTTACCAAAGATCCCGAGTTGACCTACACGCAATCAGGAGCAGCAGTGTGCAGATTCTCCATAGCAGTCAACAGGTCCTCAAGCTCTTCAAGTGAAGATAGGGAGGCAAAGACGAACTTTTTCAATATCGTCTCATGGAATAAAACGGCAGAGATATGCAAGGAGTATCTCAAGAAGGGGAGGCAGGTTGGAATCGATGGAAGGTTGCAGCAGAGGAGATGGGAAGGGCCCGATGGGGTGAAAAGAAGCACAGTGGACATTGTTGCGAGTACTGTACAGTTTTTCGGCCCAGCAAGGGAGAGCGCTGCGACGTATGAGAGTCCTGAGTCGATGGAAGAGGAAACAGGCGAGGTTGTATCGCCTCCACTCTCGGTGAAAGAGAGTGTTTCAAAAGAAAGCATTTCTGAAGAAGAGCCGTTCCTTTCCGAACTGGACGATGATGAGATACCCTTTTGAAGAAAGGGTGTAGTGGGGTATAACAGGGTCTGCATAACTGGACCGGGATGGGGGTTGAAGAGCACGTGTAATCGAAGGAGATGGTTGGAATGCAGGAAGATATACAGAAAAGTAGAGAAGAAGAAAGAGAACTGAAAGAGGGAGAAACCGGGTCCGTAGAGCCGGGAGATGATCCTGGAGTTGATGCGGAAGCTCCCGCTTCCGGAACTGAACCTCAAGAAGAGGTATTGGAAGACAGAGAAGCGTTAGAAGCCGGGAAGGTCGTTGAGACCCCGGATGAAGGTCTTAAACCCGGGAAGGTCGTTGAGACCCCGGATGAAGGTCTTAAACCCGAAAAGTTTGCTCCGGTTTCGCAATCATCACCTCCCAGGAGGAGCAGAGACTCTCAGGTGCTGCAGCGTGCACAATCCCGTACTCAGGGCAGACCCAGGCGCCCCCAGACAGAGGGCCACGAACGAGAGGGGGTCGAGTCTCAGAGATCGGACAATGGGCCTGGAATGGGCCAGGGCAGGCAGAGGAGGACATATTTCAGGAAAAAGGTATGCAGACTGTGCGTCAGTAAGATGAAAGGGGTTGATTATAAAGATGCAGATCTTCTGAGAAAGTTTATTACGGACCGCGGCAAGATACTCCCGCGCAGGATGACGGGTACCTGTGCAAAGCACCAGAGGATTCTTTCCAGTGCCATCAAGAGGGCACGAATGGTCGCGCTTCTGCCTTTCGTGAAGAAATAATCCCGTATAAAAGCAGAGTGGTGCGAAGCGGGGTGATAGAAAATCGTTTTAAAATTCTATAAGCTAAAAATCGAAGGCATACTTGGACGGATAAAGATGAGCAGCCTCAAGCTTGATACTGTGCGGGTGAAGCTCATCTTGAGCGATGTACAGGTTGAGTGGCTCAAGCTTGCTGAAAGCCTTCTCCTTTCCCTCCTCTCTGTGGCACTCTACATGTCGGTGGTATTCACAGAGTTATCCTTCGTTCCTATCATGATCATAGTGATCAAGAGAGGGTGGAAAGAGGCTATTGCATTTCTCAGCATCAGCACAGCAATTCTCTTTTATGTGATGTTTAACGGAATCGGACGATTTCCGCTGGACGATGAATTGCTCCTCCTCTCACCGACCCACTATTCATTCAGCTTCATTGAGAGCGTAACAGGATTCAGGGGAGGAAGATTCCTGGATTTTTTCTTTATATTCGGCTGCTTCGGATTGATTTCGGGCTATTTCGTCTCCCGAAACTACAGACTCAACTACGTCATCTTTTTCAGTATAGCAGCTTACGCAGGAATTGCAGTAGTGCCACTCCTCATCTCATGGGTGATTGGTGGATTCAGGCAGTTCTTCACCCACTACTCTAACTTCATAGATGCAAAGACATCTAGTTACGTCAGCCAATCCATTGAACAGATGAGTACCTACCGGTCTCTGCTCGAGCCCAGAGGAGTTGATGTTGCACTCATGGAAAGAAAGTTTGAGATCGCCGCAGACATCTACAAGAACAACGTTATCTTCGGCATCGCACCCAGGGGTGGGTACCTCATAAAGCAGATATTCCTCATCTTTATGGGAATTCTCCTGGTTAAAGTGTACCTGAAGCGGAAGTTAAACAGAGCGGCCCTCAATTTCAGCATCCAGAACTACAGAATTAACGATGGCTGGGTTTGGGGGCTCATTATTTCGTGGAGTCTGGTTTATCTTAACCTATACCTGAAAAATGCTGTGCTTGGAATAATGAGCTGGAACATCTCGGTTGTATTTTCGCTGCTCTTTTTTCTCAGAGGATTGTCGCTCATCAAGCTGCTTGCCGACAGGGTAAAAATTCCGCAGATACTGCAGTACGTTGTAATGATCTTTTTTCTCTTTTATTCGTTCATCTTCTTTGTGACTATTGTTACAGGTATAGGTGTGGCCGATATCTGGCTCAAACTTCGAGATAACATCGAAAATATGAAAAAGAGGAGCGATGCATGAAGGTCATTCTGGTGAGGGATGTTCCGGATATGGGTGAAGAGGGGGATGTGAAGGAGGTGGCGAAGGGATACGCGAGGAACTACCTGTTCCCAAGGGGCCTTGCTGTTGAGGATACCCAGTTCAACCGGAACAAACTCAAGGACCAGCATAAAAAAATAGAGCTGCGCAAGGGGCAGAAACGGGAAGAGGCGCAGAAACTTGCAGATGAGCTTTCATCACTTTCCATTACAATTCCTGCGGCAGTTGGAAAGAACGAGAGGCTCTTTGGCGCTGTGCATGAAACAGAGATTATGAAGGCACTGGCTGACAGCGGGTACCAGATAGAGAAGAGGAGCATTCAACTGAGTGAGCCGATTAAAAGCATCGGTGAGTACAGGGTACCCCTGAAAATATATGAGGACATCAGGGCCGAGCTCAAGGTCTGGGTAGTAAAACAGGAGTAGCGCAGATAGAAGCAGTAAGGTCGTCTTTCATGGAAGAAGTGTTCCAGAACAGAAGCACCACAACCCTTGCCGATAAAGCCCCGCCGCAGAACCTCGAAGCCGAAAGGGCATGCCTTGGCAGCATGCTCATGGACAAAGAGGCAATCGAGGTAACTATTGATATACTGAATAGCGACGATTTCTACAGCGACCAGAACAGACTGATCTACAATTCCCTCATTGAACTGTATAACCGGTCGGTTC
>CAZPCG010000012.1:0-15720 GCA_964584875.1 uncultured Spirochaetota bacterium | reverse complement strand
TTCTTCCCTGATGTGTTAGTTACGGAAGCTCGACGGGACATCCTCGGTATATTTATCGAGATGGACATCGAACCTGTCATCCTGGCTGAGGATGACACGAATCTGGGTGGGGTTGAAACCTGGGAGGAGGTTAAAAAGTGTGCTGCCCTGTTTAAAGCCAACCAGGACAGGATAGACGGAATACTGGTGGTGTTACCAAACTTTGGTGACGAGAGGGCTATCGCCGATACCATTAAACTATCTTGCTTGCAGGTTCCTGTTCTGGTTCAGGCCTATCCAGATGACCTGAACCAATTTAACCTGGAAAGGCGTCGGGATGCTTTCTGCGGCAAGATATCTGTCTGCAACAACTTGTATCAGTACGGCTATCCTTTCTCGTTAACTGAATTGCATACGGTCAATCCCACTACCACGAATTTCAAGGCAGATCTGAAAAAGTTTGCTGGCGTCTGCCGGGTGGTTAAGGGATTGAGGAACGCCAGGTTGGGGGCTGTTGGTGCCCGCCCCAATGCGTTCAACACTGTGCGCTTCAGCGAGAAACTTTTACAGGTCTATGGCATCAGCGTCAGTACCATTGACCTTTCGGAGGTTTTCGGCGCTGCAAACAAGCTGGCTGACAATTATCCGAAGGTTAAGGCAAAACTGGAAGAGGTCAAGGCTTATGTCCCGACGGAGGGCGTGCCTGCACAGGCTTTGATCAAAATGGCCAAGTTGGGAATTGTTCTGGATGAGTGGGTGGCGGCCAACGATTTAAATGCCACAGCTATTCAGTGCTGGTCTTCAATCCAGCAAAACTATGGGGTGAACGCCTGTGGATTGATGAGCATGATGAATGAGAAGTTGATGCCCAGCGCTTGTGAGGTGGATATCACTGGCCTTGCCTCGATGTATGCCCTGCAACTGGCTTCGGGTAGACCCAGTGCATTAATAGACTGGAACAACAACTATGGAGGTGATCCGGACAAATGTGTGCTTTTCCACTGCAGCAACTGGGCAAAGAGCTTCTTCACCGAGGCCAGAATGGCTTACGCCGATGTCCTGGCCACAAAGTTAGGTGTGGAGAACACCTATGGGGCGATCGCTGGGCGAGTACCGGCCGGTCCGATGAGCTTTGCGCGCATCTCAACTGACGACCAAAACGGGGTAATTCGCACCTACGTGGGAGATGCTATTTTCACAGACGATCCACTGGATACATTTGGCGGTCGGGCGGTAATAGAGGTGCCTGGCCTGCAGAAGTTGCTTCAATACCTCTGCAGGAATGGATTTGAACACCATGCCGCAATGAACCCTTCACATTCGGCGGCCATTCTGGCTGAAGCGTTCGAGACCTACTTTGGTTGGGAAGTTTATCACCACACTTTCAGTTTCTGAACAGGGGACTCTTTTTTGGTCTTCGATTCGTCACGTCTCCTGCAGAAAGAAGAAACCCAGGGTTTTGCAGGCGATCTTTGCCCGGCCGTAGAAGTTATCGGATTGAAAAAGGGCCTTATCACCTGAAAATGTAGCATTTTCAGACACTGGATAACGGTAGAAGATGGGCAGGACCCCAGGCGAGGTTATTTGTCGTAAAACCCGATTCGCATCACGACCGGGCGCAATGAGCTCGGCCTGTAGCCGGCCACCTCCAAAGGGTGTTCGAGAGATTGCCGCTTTCTGCCTCCCACAGACGCACGGTCGAATCGAAGCCAGCCGAGGCGAGAGTTCGGCCATCAGGACTAAAAGCAACGTCCCGTACCCAGCCCCTGTGACCTTCGATAGTACGCTTATGAAAGATCCCTTTCCTGAGATAGTCTTCTATTGATAGGAGCAAGAGAGGGGTATATCTCTTTATATATCGAATAATTATGATTATACCTCTCGCTTCGCTCACGATCAGGGTAGTAGGTTTTGTCTCTGAAGACCGTAGTTTCTACCCCCTGGTCAATTGAAGAATAAATGCCACAGGCTGTGCCGGCAAGTATGGCAGCTCCCAGACATGCAGCTTCCTTTACTTTCAGCGTATGTACGGGGTTCTGCATTATATCGGCTTTTATCTGAAGCCACCGGGAAGATTTTGCACCTCCTCCCACGGCATTAAGCTCCTGAACAGATATTCCAGCTCCGTTAAGGGTCTCAAGGTTGATTCTGAGCTCGTAAGTCTGACTCTCCAGTATAGCCCTTACCAGATGATGCCTGTTAGTGGCCAGGGTCATCCCCACAATCGCCCCCCTGGAGGACATATCGCAGAAAGGAGTCCCGCTTCCGTTGAAGTGTGGAAGTACCATCAAGTTTACAGGCCCTTCAGGTACCTTTTCAATCATCTCACTGTATGGGTCAGTACCCTTTTTTTTCGCCTCCTCCACCTCTTCAAAGGCAAAGTTATCTCTAAACCATCTTAAAAGAAGCCCCCCTATGTGGTTTAGAGTAAAGGTGAAATACATATTCTGTTTGGCAAAAATGTAACAAGGATAGTAACTCCTGTACATTGTTTCATTCAAGTGGGGCTTTTCAAAGGCCGTGGAAAGGACCTCTGCAGTCCCGGTGGAGACCACACCTGTTCCTTCTTTCACCACTCCGGCACCGAGGGCAGCACAGGCCTGGTCGTGACCTCCTGTAACAAGGGCTATTTTTTCAGGAAGGCCGGTTTCAGAAACAGCCTGTTTTGAGATTTTACCTGCAGTGATTCCTGATGGAAGGGGCTTTGAAAAAAGCTCCGGGGAAACATCGAGTCTTTCAAGAATATAATTGGACCAGTTGAGATTTTTAATGTCGAAGGCCATGGTTCTTGAAGCCATGGTATAGTCTATTACCGGATCAGCCCCCAGTTTACCAAGTATGTAATCTGCATAGGTAGTTATCTTCCAGGCTTTTTTATATATTTGAGGATGCTTTTCCCTCATCCACAGGATTTTGCAGAGTGCATTGATGGGGTGCGGCCTCATCCCGGTCATCTCGAATACAGCTTTTCCCCCGAAAAGTTCTTCGCACTTTGTTGCCTGCTCATGGGAGCGGTAGTCCATACCTAAAACTGCGTTATAAAGCGGTCTGAAGTTACAATCAACCGGGATAATGGCATCCCCCTGTACGGATACACTCAATGCATCAATTTTTTTTGATCCGCTGCGAAAAAATGCGGCTTTCAGAACCCTGCAAACCGCTTCCCAGACCTTTTCGGGGTCCTGCTCGGCCATTCTATCTTCGGTTGATATTATCCCGTATTCTTCAAACCCATATCCACGGATTTCCCCATGCGGAGTGAATACTGCTGCTTTGCAACCCGTTGTCCCTACGTCAAGTCCTAAAAGCATGGTATTAAGTCAACCGGAAATATTATCCTGGATACGCCTTAGATTGATCAGCGGTGACTCATTTATAGTTTGAACCATATCATAGGTAAAGGGCGTATCCTTTTTCACATCCCTTTTCATTATACAACCTTTTACAATGCCAAGTGGAAGAAATTTTTCCTCCTCTTTCACAATTCCCGCTGTTCCATGTTCTGCGGTACCGACATGCGGTTATACTAAGCAAAAAAATTATTGAGGTTTTTATTGACCTGGAACAATTGCAAATGACTTGACGTAACTTCTTGAACACAAGTAATATTAAAAATCTCATCATTGAACGGTGAATGACCTACCACTCACCGAACTTCACAAGGCAGTACCGCCCGGAAGCTTCACGCTGCTTCCCATTTCTTAACGTTGCGATATACCATTGAGCGGGAGCGGACGGAGCCCTGCAAGTTATGGAGAAAAGGATGAAGAAAGCCGTGCTTGCATTTTCAGGGGGGCTTGATACCACCTTTTGCGCTGTGTATTTGAATGAGGAGCTCGGTTTTGACGTTGTATCGGTCACCGTCGACACCGGCGGATTCTCCACGGAGGAGTTACGAAGGATAGAGGAGAGGGCAAAAAGCCTCAGGGTGCTGAAGCATTGCACCATCGACGGCAGGAAGCTTGTATACGATCAGTTCATCTCCTACATTATTAAGGGCAACAGCCTGCGCGGGAATACCTATCCTCTATCGGTCGGTGCGGAGAGGGTTGCCCAGGCCATGGAGGTGGGAAGGGTCGCCCTTGAGGAGAATGCTGATGCAGTTGCCCATGGTTCAACGGGCGCAGGCAATGACCAGATCAGGTTTGATGTTGCCTTCGGTGTTCTTGTTCCCGAGAAGGAGATAATAACCCCGGTGCGGAGCCTCGGCTGGAGCAGGGAGCAGGAGGCGGCCTGGCTGAAGGAGCGGGGTTTTCGAGTTGAACTTGAGACGAGGGACTATTCTATCAATGAGGGGTTGTGGGGCACGACCATCGGGGGGAAGGAAACCCACGACTCCTGGGATTTTCCCCCTGATTCTGTTTTTCGAAAGACGAAGAGCGTCGCTCAGACCCCCGACCATCCCGCCGAGATAACGATCGGATTTGAACGGGGCCTGCCTGTTTCTCTGGACGGTGAGATGATCGATGGGATTGAACTGGTTTCACAGCTCAACAAGCGTGCGGGAGAGTACGGCGTGGGGAGGGGGGTTCATATCGGTGATACCATACTGGGAATCAAGGGGAGGATTGTGTTTGAGGCTCCCGCTCCCATCATCGTCATAGCGGCTCACCGCGAGCTTGAAAAACTCGTCCTTTCGAAGCATCAGCGTTTCTGGAAGGACCATCTCGGGCAGGTCTATGGAGACATGCTCCACGAGGGTCTGTACTTCGACCCTGTTATGAGGGATATCGAGGCCCTCATAGATTCGTCGCAATCGCTCGTGACTGGTACGGCAAAGGTGAGGATGTACAGGGGCTCCTTCATTGTGGCGGGTGTGAAGAGTGAGCACTCGCTGATGAGGAGGGATATAGCGACTTACGGGGAGGTGCAGCAACTCTGGAATTCAAGGGATGCGGAGGGCTTCAGCAAGATTTACGGCATTCCTTCCAGGCTGTACCGCTTGATGCGGAGTCACAAGCAGCTGTGAGGCTCAGGGGCATTCCCGCCTCTCTCGCTCCCACTTTTTTTCGGTATCCATTTTCGAAGTAGCCTTTTATAGCGGACGGTAACCGCTTGATTAATTGAGGTGAGCGATGAAAGTAAGGGTGGACAAAGCAGCCTCCGTGACGGTAAATGTCAGGCTGGGTGAGCTTGTATCCATCGATGAGGTGAGAAGTGCAAGAGCCGGAAATGTCTGCATTGTGAGGGCTCTTGAGGAGAAGAGCGTCTATGACAAGCTTGAGCTTACCACCGGGAGGATGGCAAAGATTTCGAAGGGCGATGTCATTGCCGGTGCGCTTGGGGAGAGAAGAGCTTTGCAGGGGTTTGCAGGTGTCATCCCCGATTCATTGAAGCAGGGCGATATTCTCAACATCCTGAACATAGGCGGCGTGCTCGGAAAGGCAGTTTCTTTCAACAAGGAGTATGGTCCACCGCTCAGGGTAGAGATTCTTGGGACGGTGGTAAAGGAGGGGAAGGCTGTAAATATTGGGGACAATGCCATGGAGATTTCATCCCACCTCGAGCCCGCTAAAGAGATTCCAATCATTGCTGTTTCAGGAACATCGATGAACAGCGGGAAAACTGAGGTTGTGTCAAAGATCGCCCAGGAGCTTACATGGAAGGGCTGCAGGGTATGTGCGGCGAAGGTTTCCGGGATTGCAGCCCTGAAGGATGTTCTGCACATGGAGGACCATGGGGCCTTGAAGGCGCTCTCCTTTCTCGACTTTGGATACCCTTCAACGGTATTTTCAGGTGACGTGCCGCTCATTGCAAAGGGTGCTATCCGGGAGCTTGCCCGCCTCGATCCCGGTGTCATCATCATCGAACTGGGCGACGGCATACTGGGTGACTACGGTGTCATTGAATTCTTCAAAGACAGGGAAATTATCGATGCCATTGCATGTAACATTGTGTGTGCGCTTGATCCCGTGGGGGCGTGGGGTATTTCAAAGATCATGGAATCAAACCGTATTCCGGTGCATCTGGTTTCCGGGCCCGTGACTGATACCATTGTCGGGATCGATTATATTCACAGGAGTCTAAAGCTCGAGGGACTGAATGCCTTCTATCAGAAAAGGGAGCTGGGTGATTTTGTTGAAAAGTATATACGAAAATAATTATATTGCTAGCGACTGATCGCTTTTGAAAGGGGTCTGAAGCTCGATGAAGGGGTTTTTTACGGATGATTTTTAAAACGAAAAAAAAGAAGATAAACGTTGGTATCATCGGAGGAGCCGGATACGGAGGGTCGGAGCTCTTACGGTTCCTGCTCTTTCACCCGAAGGTAAACGTCTGTTTCGTGACATCGCGGAGAAACGTGGGCAAAAAGGTTTCATCGGTGCACCGGTTCCTTATGGGTGTGACGGATCTTGATTTCTCCCAACCTGATGTAGATGAAATGCCGTCTGACACTGACTGCCTTTTTTTAGCTATACCCCATGGAACGTCGATGCAGATAGTCCCCGACATTGTGAAGGTGCTGCCTCGAACGAAGGTTGTCGATCTGAGCGGTGATTTCAGATTGAAGAACCCGCACATATACAAGCAGTACTACGAGAAGGAGCACACCGCCGCTCATCTCCTCGCAAGCTTCGTCTACGGTCTGACAGAAGCAAACAGGGATGCGATCTCAGGGGCCCGGTATGTTGCTAATCCTGGATGTTTTGCAACCGGAATCATCTTCGCCCTCTGGCCGCTCTTCCACACCCATGCGGTGAAGAGGGAGGTTTCAGTTGTGTCAGTGACCGGATCATCCGGTTCCGGCGAGCTCCCTAAAGATGTAACCCATCACCCGGTCAGGGCAAAGAACTTCAAATCCTACAAGGAGCTTGAGCATCAGCACCTCCCGGAAATCGAGCAGTTCTTCAGGGAGAAGTTCCCGGGCTGGGATTATGAGATCGGCCTGATACCGCAGTCCGGACCATTCGTGCGGGGGATATTCACCACGGCCATGCTGTACAACGAGAAGATGAGCCTCGAAGGGCTCAGGGAAGCCTTTAAGGATTTATACGGTAAGGAAAAATTCGTGAGGATCGTGAACGGGTCGCCCGAAATCACCACGGTGTACTCGTCCAATTACGTTGAAGTTTCCTGTTTATACAAAAGGAACTTCGTTGTTTCCATGAGTGCCATTGATAACCTTGTGCGGGGTGCTGCAGGGCAGGCAGTGCAGAACATGAACATAATGTTCGGGTTTGATGAATGGGAGGGGCTTTGTTTTCCGGGGATGAAGCCGTAGGGATATACCCATTTCGAGTAAGCTCTTCAGATTCATCCTGAATATAAATGACTTGATCAAAGCGGGTAAGCAAATAGTGAAGAGGCAGTGTGACGACCAATGGGAATGAGCTTTGATGAGATAAAAAAGATGGAGGAAAGCTACCAGCTTAACACCTATGCGAAGCTTCCCATCTCGATAGAGCGGGGGGAGGGGGTGTACGTGTTCGACTCGGAGGGGAAGCGGTACCTTGATCTCTACGGCGGTCATGCCGTAGCCCTCACCGGGCACTGCCACCCGGCTGTGGTGAAGGAGGTGAAGGATCAGGTAGAGCGTTTGATTTTCTACTCCAATGTCGTATACTCATCGGTTCGCGCTGATGCCTCAAAAGAACTTATCGATGTTGCCCCCGCAGGGATGGATAAGGTGTTCTTCTGCAATTCGGGTGCAGAATCGAATGAGACAGCCCTGAAGATGGCGCGGAAGTACACGGGCAGGAAGAAGGTTGTTGCCATGAAGGGCGGGTTCCACGGAAGGACCCTCGGTGCTCTCAGCGCCACAGCTCTAGGGAGTTACAGGAGCCAGTTTGAACCGCTGCTTGAGGATTTCGAGTTCATCGAGTTTGGAAATCTTGCCGAAGCCGGGCGTTGTGTGACAGAGGATGTCGCAGCAGTGATCCTTGAGCCTATACAGTCCATGGCAGGGGTTGAGATGGCTGAGGAAGGCTATTACGGGGAGCTCAGGGAGCTGTGCACACAGCGGGGTGTTGTGCTGATCTTCGATGAGGTCCAGACGGGATTGGGCAGAACGGGGAGCTGGTTTTTCGGGGATGGAATGGGGATTGTTCCCGATATCATAACCCTGGCAAAGGGTATTGGCGGGGGAATACCGGTTGGTGCAGTTCTGGTTGCGGGGCACATATCCAGGTCCATCAAGCAGGGGGAGCATGGGTCTACGTTTGGAGGAGGTCCTGTGGCAATGGCGGCTGTCCGTGCTAATATTCGCGTTATCAAAGAAGAGAGTTTGGTTGAGAATGCCCGGGTTATGGGTGATTACATCGCCAGGGAAATTAAGCGGGTTCCAAAGGCAAAGAGGGTGAAGGGGAAGGGTCTGCTTCTGGGGATCGAGCTTGATGGAGCAGCAAAGAAAGCGAGGGATTTTCTCATCTCAAGGGGAATACTCACCGGAACCTCTGCCAACAGCCATGTGTTGAGGGTTCTGCCCCCTCTGATATTGAAGAAGGAGGATGTGGATTTCTTTATCAGTATTCTGAAAGAGTTTAACTGAGCTCAATAGTTACGGGTTTTGAGGACGGATTGGGTAAAAGGCATTATAAGGAGAAAAAATTATGACACAACGAGTTAAATCAAATGCATCCTCAAATGCGGTTTATGGATTGGGGTTTATCGGGGCTGCCATTTATTTTATTTCTCAAGCTACCAGCTTCTGTCTCGGTGTATTAGGATTTTTAAAAGCTATTGTATGGCCGGTCTTTCTTGTCTATCAGGCGCTCAAACAGATGGGGATATAATATTAGAAGATTAAAGAAAACATCTGATGATCGGGTGCAGACCGGATCTGTTTTGCATCCAAAAAAGTCAGGAGTTACAGCATAGGAAAGAAAAAAGATGAAGCATTTAATTTCTCTCTCCCACTACTCCAGGGATGAGGTCCAGGAGCTGATTGACCTTGCTATGAGGATAAAGAAAAGGGAGCTAGAACCAACTCTGAAGGGGAAGAGCCTTGTTCTCCTGTTTTTTAACCCATCGCTCCGCACAAGAACCTCTTTTGAGCTTGCCATGCAGCAGCTTGGCGGTTACGCAGTATCCCTCAATGCCGGTGAGGACACCTGGAAGCTCGAGACAGAAGAGGGTGTGGTGATGGACAAAGATCGGGTCGAGCACATAAAGGACGCAGCTGCGGTGCTCGGGAGATACGCCGATGCAATCGGGATACGGGCGTTTCCAAAGGGCGCAAGCTGGGAGCAGGACCGGCGCGATAGC
This sequence comes from uncultured Spirochaetota bacterium, assembly GCA_964584875.1. Taxonomy (GTDB): domain Bacteria; phylum Spirochaetota; class B62-G9; order B62-G9; family DRHN01; genus CAZPCG01. The sequence continues at coordinate 6,537 of CAZPCG010000012.1, read as the reverse complement.
GTCATCGAGTCCTTTGTGCGTTATGCAGGTGTTCCAATAATCAACATGGAATCATCCCTCTATCATCCAAACCAGGCGCTCGGTGACATGATGACGGTGATGGAGCGATTCGGCATGGATGTGAGGGGAATCCCAATAACGATTGCCTGGGCGAACCATCCGAATCCGCTACCGATGGCAGTGCCTAACTCGATTCTTCTCGCCTGCGCCCTTTTCGGCATGGATGTTCGTCTCCTTCGGCCGCCAGGCTACGACCTTGATGATGCCATCATGCAGAGGGCAAAGGAGCTGAGCAGGGAGGCGAGGGGTTCGATCACTGTTACCGATGATTTTGACAGGGGGTACCGGGGCTCAAGGGTGGTATATGCAAAGAGCTGGGGCGGCATACGGTTCTACGGAAAGAAGGAGGAGGAGGTTCAGTACAGGAAGACCCTGAAAGGTTGGATGGTCGATGATGAGAAGATGTCAAAAACCGACAGCGCCTTCTTCATGCACTGCCTGCCTGTGAGGAGGAACGTGGTCGCAAGCGATTCCGTGCTGGACAGCGCAAACTCAATCATCTATGATGAAGCTGAGAACAGGCTCCACGCGCAGAAGGCCGTACTCTGCAGGATTCTTGGGGGAGGTTAAGCACATATGGAAAACATCGGGATTCTCAAGCAGGCTCTCCCGTATATAAGGAGATATAAAAACAAGACCTTCGTTATAAAGCTCGGGGGGGAGCTTGTGCAGGACGCAACCATCCTGGATGACATCGCCCAGGATATATCCCTCCTTTACCAGATCGGGATCAGGGTGATAGTCGTGCACGGAGGCGGCCCCCAGGCAACGGAGCTGTCGAAAAAACTCGGCATTTTACCCAGGGTCGTCGAGGGGAGGCGGATCACGGATGAGGAGACGCTCGAAGTTACCAAAATGATCTTTGCAGGGAAGATCAACCATGAGATCCTCACAATTCTAAGGAAGCATGGGGCGAAATCGGTTGGACTGTCGGGGATTGATGGGGAGGTCATAATTGCCAGGAGGCGGGAACCGATTGAGGTGAGGGATGAAAAAACCGGCGAGGTGGGGAATGTGGATTTCGGACACGTAGGAGACATCGTGCATGTTAATACCGAGCTGCTGGAGGTTTTGCTCAGCTACAACTACATACCGGTCATATCGTCCCTTGCCGATGATGGGCAGGGAAACATCCTCAATGTGAATGCCGATACAGTTGCCTCGCGAATTGCAGTGGCGGTTAAGGCCTACAAGTACATCACAATGACGAATGTCGCAGGGATATTGACCGATCTGAACGATCCATCGAGCAAAATATCCTATATTTCGCAGAAGGATACCCTCCGGCTGATCGAAAAACAGACCATCAAAGGAGGTATGGTCCCCAAGATACGGGAGTGCATCTATGCCGTGGAGAACGGAGTTAAACGTGTCCACATCCTCAACGGGATGGAAAAGAACTCCATCCTTGCAGAGATATTTACGAAGAAGGGGCGGGGGACCATGATACTCAGCGATGAAGAGATCGAGGAGTACGTTGAGAAGGGGTTTTAAGCTCTCCAATGTATCCCGACTGAGGAAAGGAGGATGGAGTGGCTCTAAGGGACGGCAGACTGGGGCGGCGTTTGAATAAGGCCTTTCAAAAGGTTAATCCATCAATACAGTTCGACAGGAAGCTGTACCGGGAGGATATCTCCGGGTCTTTGGCATATGCAAAGGCACTTTCCAGGAGGGGAATCATTACCGGGAAGGAGCTCCAGGCGATTGTTGGTGGTCTCAAAGAGATCAAGGGTGAAATTGAGGGGGGAACCTTCGAGTTCAGGGAAGAGGATGAAGACATACACATGAACATAGAGCGAAGGCTCTTTGAAAAGATTGGCTCTGCCGCAGGCAAGCTCCACACAGGTCGCAGCAGGAACGAGCAGGTCGTTCTTGATGAGAGGCTCTGGCTTATGGGAGTTTCAGACGAAATCAGAACAAAGATGGGCGAGCTTTTTCATGCCCTGGTTCAGAAAGCAAAGCTATGCCTCTCCACCATTGTGCCTTCCTACACACATCTCCGTCAAGCGCAGGTGGTCAGCCTCGCGCATATCTTCCTCGCATACTATCATGCATTGCGCAGGGACTGGGAACGGTTTTGCGATTATGAGAAGCGTCTGAAGGTCCTCCCCCTGGGGTCGGGAGCGGTCGCCGGATCGGCAGTAGGTATCGACAGGGAATTCCTCAGGAAGGAACTTGGCTTTGAAAGCCTGTCTCGCAACTCCATTGATGCGGTATCGACGCGCGATTTCATCGGTGAGTTCGCATTTATCTGCGCCACCCTTATGGTTACCCTTTCGCGCATGTCTGAGGACATCATACTATTTTCCTCCGATGAGTTCGGCTACTACTCACTCCCCGATGACCTTACCACGACCTCCTCGCTCATGCCCCAGAAGAAGAATCCTGACTCCCTCGAGCTCATAAGGGGGAAAGCGGCAAGGGTTATGGGCCACCTGGTTTCCATCCTCACGCTGATGAAAGGGGTCCCATATACCTACAACAGGGACTTCCAGGAGGATAAGGAGGGCCTCTTCGATACTGCAGGTACAACGCTTGACGTCATCGACCTCATGACGGAGGTCGTAAAGGGATTGATTATTAATGATGAGAAAATAAACAGGACCCTTGATCAGTCAAGAGGTATGCTCTTTTCCACAGACCTTGCCGACTACCTGGTCGAGAAGGGCGTGCCATTCAGGGAGGCCCATCAGGTGGTAGGGAGGATCGCCCAGTACGCCGAGGATAAGAACATACCCCTTCCGCTCATCCCCATAGGAGAGTACAGGAGGTTCTGCTCAGAATTTAATGAGGATGTTTACAGGGTTTTTGATTACCTCCGATCGGTTAACAGGTATGATGTTGATGGAGGCACCGCTCTTAAAAGGGTTGCAGAAGAGATTACACGGATCGAAGAGGAGCTGAAACACTAGATGTATAAGCAAGCGAACTTTCAATTATCCCCTCACTTGAGGGAGGGGGCTGGGGAAGGTGTAATATCGATTACACAAATTCTCTACTGAAAATGCGATTACAGGCCCATTTTCATAGCCTTCGAGTGCTGCCTCAAGCAGCAAGGCCTACTGGTACAAAATGTAAGAATTTGTTTAGATGAAACCATAGATAGCCAGGGGAGATATCATCATGCTCGAATATCTTTCTAACCTCCACCCCATCCTGCAGGCGCTCATGGGAACCATCTTCACCTGGTTTCTCACCGCCCTCGGCGCCGGGGGGGTGTTTTTTGCAAAGGAGATCAATAAAAAGGTTCTCGACGGCATGCTCGGCTTTGCTGCCGGTGTGATGATTGCTGCAAGTTTCTGGTCTCTGCTGGCCCCGGCGATCGAAATGGCCGAGGAGATGGGTGTACCTGCGTTTCTTCCAGCCGTCGTCGGTTTTATGTTTGGAGGAATTTTCCTCAGGGTTATTGACAGGATAATCCCGCATCTCCACATCGGTTTTCCCATGGGAGAAGCCGAGGGGATTTCCACAAGCTGGCAGCGGAGCGTACTCCTTATACTGGCGATTACCCTCCACAATATTCCCGAAGGCCTCGCCGTGGGCGTTGCCTTTGGAGCTGTTGCCTACGGGCTGCCTTATGCTACCATTACGGCTGCTGCGGCGCTTGCCGTCGGTATCGGTATACAGAACTTTCCAGAAGGGCTTGCCGTTTCAATGCCCCTCAGGCGGGAGGGCTTTTCAAGGTGGAAGGCGTTCTGGTACGGTCAGCTCTCGGGTACCGTGGAGCCGGTGGCCGGTGTAATCGGAGCTGCCGCTGTTCTAATTGCACGGCCCGTTCTACCCTATGCACTTGCCTTTGCGGCAGGTGCAATGATATTCGTGGTGGTGGAGGAGCTAGTGCCTGAATCCCAGAGGGGCGGGAACACCGATATTGCAACTATGGGAGCGATGCTCGGTTTTACTGTGATGATGCTTCTCGATGTAGCCCTTGGTTGAAATTGCATGTATCCGCTTTTTTCCTGCGAGGTATTTTTCAGGAATGCTAATTATGATTGTTTCCTCAGACTAAAACCCTGGTGTCTTTTGAGCCCCTTCATCCCAGCTTGAGGCTTTCATAGTGTTGATGTAGTTTCCGTCTTCATCCAATCTTTTCGATGCATGGAGTCCTTTAACAGGGTCCCCCGTCCAACCGTACTCCTGAATCTTTGCCCCATCGTCAAACTGAACGCTCTCGGTGGAGTAGTAGCAGAGCCCGTCGAGGAAAAGACCGCCGCAGAGAAGCACAAGCTCATCCTTCGTTGCCGTGGGGTTTGTATCAGGTATGTAAATTCGATTTTCAACAACCGCGCGAGCCTCGGCCCAGATGATGATGAAATATTCACCTGCATTTCCAGAAACATCAGCACCGCCAGTAATAGGGAGGTCCTCACCGTCCAGGTCTGTAACGATAAAGTTATTGAGCAGGCCACTCTTGGTGATGAACAGCTCAACCCAGTCCTCCCCGATTTCATCCTTCGCATCCACGGCAAACTCTGTGATGATAGCCCGGGCATCCTTTTCATCAACTGTAGGTTTCAACGGGCTATCGCTGTTTGAAGCACCGGGGGTTCCGCAGGTGCCATCTGTGAGGTTTACCGAGACTGACTCGGTGTACCATGAATCAGCATTCCAGGTAGTTGAAGCGGAGTATGAATATCTTGACATCGATGCCTTCGCATCCTTTGAGTTACATCCAAATGGGTAGCTTCCTGCATCCCCTACGTTATCAAAGCATAACCCTTCAGCATTTTTAAGGATGAAGGGTCCGAAGGTATTGTTTGACAGGGAAAGACTGGAGCTTGCGAAGTGAATGACGCAGCTGATAGCGGTTTTTTCACTGCCCTGAGGGTAGTTTGCGATCAGGAAAACAGATTCAGGTTCCATTCTTCCTGAAAAGCCCAGGGGAGAACCGGCACCCGCAGCGTTTTCAATGCTCCAGTTATTGAGGTAGAATGGTCTTTGTGTTTTATTGATGATTTCTATGTACTCATCGTAGGTGCTTGTGAGAGTTCCAGCCCAGGCAAGCTCATTGATCAGTATTTCACCGGGCTGAGGCGGCATCCCCTCATCAATTATTGTCACTGACGTTTGCGTTACACGGCTTTTCTCATCCTCAGCGCTGATTGTAATCGTTAGCTCAGCATCGATGTTTGGAGGAATGAAGAGGACTTCGGGGCCTGTTTCGGGCTGGAATACACCTTCAAGTAAGGGTTCTGTTTTCCAGTGTATGCTCCCCTTCCCACCTTCTGCCCTCAAAATAACTGGTTCGGTGTCGAGAATGATGGATTTGCCGGGGATTATTTGAAACTCCTCCCCTCCGCCCTCTTCGTCAGTCTCCCTCGTGGGAGCTTCTATCTTTGTACACCCTGATGCAGTAAAAATGAGCCACGTGATAATAATGGTTATAATGACGAGGGCCCTTTTCATCGTCCCTTTCTCTGATAGAGTTGCAGGCCGTTCCTACATTAAATGATGTCCTCTCTCATTGTATGAACAGCAGAGAATAGAAAAAAATTTCAACGCCTGATGTGGTAACATTACTCTGGTGATAGAGACAGATTCTAAAGGTATTCAATAAATATGTCAAGGTAGTAGATTATCACTTCAGAGCAAACCTGTGACCTCAAAAACAGATAAGCTATATCCAGGCGAAACATATGTTACTATAAAAAATAAGGAACATAAAGCTATGGCGGATCAACTTGCAACAGTTAGTAAAAAAAGACTATCGAATCGGATTGGTCGAATTCTTGACTCGGAACTACAGGATGTTGAACGCGTTGTAAAAATCCAGTTAGGTTTATCATAATCGCTCAGAATCCACTAATGCGGCTAAGCCGAAAGACACAATAATAGAAGTAGTTTTTCCATCAATTTGCATTTCTGATATAGAAGCGGTAATATATAGGTAAATCAGAGAGAAAAAGGTTTAATATACTGCTTTTTGACTGATAGCATCCTGTACTGTGGGGATAAACTTTAATAAACCCACCTCTTTGGATGCTATACTTCGTATCTGCGGTATACTCATTAGTTGGGGATTAAGAAGAAATGATATGGCAGAGGAGAAAACAACAAGGACATGTTCAAGAAAAAGGCAAGAGTATCCAATACCAAGGATTCCGATAAATTTTTTGAAGAGGAATTTTGGATAGATACGGGGGCTCTCTATTCCTTCGTCCCTGAGGATTTCCTCGAGAGGATCGGGGTAGAACCGCCCGTGAAAAGAAATTTGATTCTTGCTGACGGGCGGCAGGATACGAGATTACTTGGCTTTTGTGACTTTCAGATCGAAGGTCTTGAAGGTAATATCCCCTGTCCGGTGATTTTCGCACCAAAAGGCTCTCTGTTCTTGCTTGGGGCGACAGCCCTGGAAAACTTCGGTGTCGAGGTTGATCCAATTCAAAAAAAACTGAAGCCTATTCTCGCCATTATCGGAGGGTTCTTAGCCTCGCAATGACAATCACTGACAAATCGGCTTTGCACCCGACGCCATGT
>CAZPCG010000011.1:10103-15800 GCA_964584875.1 uncultured Spirochaetota bacterium | reverse complement strand
CTTTAAAGTTTAATGTGCAGGAGGTACTATGACCCCCCGGGAGAGGATTCTAAATGCGCTTGAGGGAAAACCCACAGACATTTTACCCTATGTAGATGGGTTTGACTGTATGGAGGGATTGATGGCCTTTTTCGGTCCTCAGGTGCTCAGGGCAAGCTGGGAAGAGATAGCACTGCTTGAGGCGGAGCTTTTCGAATCAGATTGGATAGTTATCCCCGCACCTCTTAATATTCCGGGAGAGCCGGGAATTTTCTGTGACATCATATCAGAGGACCGAACCCATTTACTGGCCCGCACTTACTTCGGTGGAGTCTGGTATTGGCGAAAGAAGCCATATTTTGCCAAAGCAGTATACAACCCTGTAAATCGAAAGGAAGACTTTGAGAATATACCTGAACCAGATTGGGAGATGCTCAGAAAGAGGATCAATTCCCTCAAAGAACCGGTAAAGAAGCTCAAGGACAGGGGATATTTTGTAACAATGGAAGGAAAGGGGGCCTTTGAAGCTGTATGGATGCTCTTTCGGGGACTGGAGGAAACCTGGTTCGACATAAAGGATGACCCTGACCTGGTTAAAAGTATGTCCGAACGAGCGGTTGATTCCATTATAAAACTGGGCCTTATGGTAGCAGAGGAATGCGAGGTTGATGGAATCTGGATTACAGATGACCTGGGCACCCAGCACGCCCCCTACTTCAGTCCTGAGACCTACCGGGAGCTTTTTAAGGAAAACCACAGGAAGATGGTGGAGGCATTTCACTCCAATGGATTGAAAATAACCTTCCACTCTCACGGAAATGTAACAGCACTATTTGATGATTTCGTGGAAGTGGGGTTTGACTCTATTGATCCTGTTGATAGCTATGATAACATGGACCTTTCAACCATCAGGGAAAGATACGGGGATAGCATTACCCTTAAGGGAGGAATTAGGTGCGACATAGGTCGTATGAACAAAAAAGAACTCGAAAAACATATCAGGGATGTGGTTAGAGCTGGAGGGCAAAGAAGGTTCATTCTTTCAGGAGCTGGTGGAGTCCCTCCGGAAATGTCCCTTGAAAATTTTAACCACTACAGGGAGCTTATCAAAAGGGCACGAAGTGCAGAACTGGGATAATTATAAGGGATGGTGATGACCTCGGCTGAGGCCACCCCCGGGCTGCCCGGAAAAGGAGAAGTGCGGAAATTAGGTAGATGAAGCACCGGAGCATACATATATTATAACCTGAAATGCCTGCCTTACTCAACGTGATTCTGGGGAGAAAAGTCCCATGAAGGAGAAAGTATATTTCATCCCGGTTGAGGATAGGGAGGACCCGTCTTCTATCGCGAAAAAGGTAAAGCACCTCTACGAGCAGAGCGGAGCTGACAGCGGTTTTCAAAAGGGTGACTATATTGCAGTTAAAGCTCACTTCGGAGAATCTGACAACACAACGTACCTCCACCCACTTTTAGTGAAGGCAGTCATCGACAGGCTGAAGCAGAAGGGAGCATTCCCCTTCCTCACCGAAACTTCCACACTCTACAGGGGCAAGCGGTCCAATGCTATCGATCACATCAAACTTGCCCATGAACACGGATTCGGATTTGAGAAGATTGGGGTTCCGCTGATCATGGCGGATGGGATTTTCGGGGATTCGGAGCTTGTTGTTGATATTCGGGGCAAGCACTTCAGCGAGGTGAACATAGCCCGTGAAATTGCCAAGGTTCAGGGGCTTGTGGTGTTGAGCCACTTCAAGGGCCACATGGCCTTCGGCTTCGGGGGGGCGCTGAAGAATATCGGTATGGGGCTTGCATCACGGAAGGGGAAGCTCAGGCAGCACTCTGTCATGTCACCCGAGATAAACAGGGTAAGATGCACAGCATGCGGCGTTTGCATCAGGTGGTGCCCCCAGGAGGCGATCGACATGGTTGATGGAAAGGCGTTCATATACAGAGAGAACTGCATCGGGTGTGGCGAATGCCTAGCGGTGTGCAAATTCGATGCGGTCAGGTACGACTTTCAGCGGGACAGCGCAAGCCTTCAGGAGATGTCAGTTGAGCATGTTGCGGGGGTTCTAACCGCTGTGAAAGGGAATGCCTTCTTCATGAACTTTCTCATTAACATTACGATTGACTGCGACTGCGGCAACGGTGGTTCCCGTGTCTCCAGGGATATAGGGCTGCTTGCCGGGCACGATGTTGTGGCCATCGACAGGGCCTCCTGTGATATTTTCGAGAGTATGAACGGGAAGAGTTTTCGGGAGGCAACCCGTCCCCATCTCGATCCCTTCGTCCAGATAAAACATGCGCAGGCTCTGGGGCTTGGGAGTATTGATTATGAGCTTGTAGAGCTGGCCGTGCGGCAGAGATAGTTTGTTACCGGCTCTGGCGAATGAAGTGGAAGGTGCATATCCAGGGTGCATATCTTGCATATCTTATGGAATATCTGCGGGCAGGGTTTGTTTTTATGCCAGCTTGACAATCGTGTTGACAATTTAAAACACCATCAATAAACTAAAGGGTGCAATTCAGGGGGAAACGTGCGTGATTACAGCAAACGATCTGCGAAGGGGTATGATGATCAAGCTTGATGGTGAGCTCTACGCTGTTTTGAGCTACCAGCACATAAAGCCCGGGAAGGGCGGTGCCTTCGTCAGGACCAAGATCAGGAACATCAAGCGGAACAGCACCGTGGAGAAGACGCTCAGGCCGGAAGAGAAGATCGAGGACATCTACATTGACAGGAGGAGGATGCAGTTTTTGTATAACGATGGAGAAGATCTGATCTTCATGGACCTGGAGAACTACGAGCAGGAGAGTGTACCTGCAAAACGCGCTGAGGAGGAGAGGAAATTTCTCAAGGAGGGGCTGGAGGTCGACGTGAGCTTCCATGAAGGCCAGATAATATCAATCGACCTTCCCACCTTTGTTGAGCTGAAGGTAACCCATACCGAGCCAGGTGTGAAAGGTGATACTGCAACAACGACATTCAAGCCTGCGGAGGTCGAAACAGGGGCGACCATACAGGTGCCGCTTTTCATCAATGATAACGATGTTATCAAGGTTGATACACGAACAGGCACCTATATTGAACGTGTATCGTGAGAAATATTTCCGGGGATCATGGGGAAAAAAAGGAGTACATCAAAAAGGCGGGGCCTGAAGTATTACAGGAAGAAGCAGTACGCAAAGGCCGTATCCTTCCTTGAAAAAGCCCTCACCGAACGGAGGGATGACCCTGAGGTCTACCTCTTTCTGGGCCATGCCTCACTCTATTCGGGCGATGTTGATGGGGCACGCCGTTATTTTAAGGGAGGTCTGCTACTGAGAGAGAGGGACCCCAAACTCCTGAAAGGTCTTGCCTACATATACCTGGGCGATGAGCGGGTGGAAGATGCCATAAGACTTTGGGGTGAGGTGCTGGCTCAAAACCCGAGGGATAAAACGGTAAAACGCTCCCTTCAGAGGTTGAGAGAATCTGAGGATGTAGATAGCTTTATAAAGAATATGAAGATGCAGGATTTCCTCACTGCAAAACTGCCGTTCCTAACGAGGCTCAAGCCCTACCTGCTGGGCCTCAGCATCAGTGCGGGTGTCATTCTGGTCGGTGTTCTCTTTTATGTGACACCCCTCTACCAGCGAGCCCTGCAGCGATTCTACCCTGAACTGGTCAAGCTACAGAAAGTCTCTTTTCCTGAAGAAGCCCCTGTTATAGGGGATGCCTCCCCTGATGCGCTCTACTCCTTCTCCGAGGAGGAGGTGAGGGGGAGCTTTGTTCGCATCAAGAAGTACATCTACAGAGGCAGGGTAAATACTGCGCTGATTTCGCTGAACAAGGTCATGCTCTCCAATGCATCTCCTGCGGTAAAGGAGAAGTTTGAGATACTGTACACATTCATCAATCCCCCTGACCCGCTCTCTATCGACTACAATCCGCGCCTCTTCGAGATCATAAAAGAACCGCAAGCCTTCAGGGGCGTGTATGTCCTCTGGAAGGGAAGGATCGCAAACCTCCAGAAAAAGGATAAGGGCATTACGTTTGATCTGCTCGTCAGCTATGAGGACGAAGATACCATAGAGGGCATGGCCCGTGTGTCCATCGATGGCGTATTCTACGTTGAAAACATGCAGAGTGTCGAGATTTTCGGGTCCTTCGAGGGTTATAACCAGAAAGATGGAAAGCTGATCATCAGGGGGATATATTTGAAGGATCTGAGGTTTCGTTCGTAGCATCCGCTGGTATTCCCTTCTCAACATTCCCGTGTTGCTGTTCACCCGACCATGCGCCTGCCGCCGATGCTGCTTGTTAGCAGCCTGTTCAACATTACCGAGTTGCTGTTTAAAAGATCATGTAATTTTCATTATAAATGGGATTGCTTCGTCAGTCGCCTTCGGCCCCTTCCGCGCAATGACAGCGTGTATAATCTTTTATATAAGATCGCATTAGGTACGCACTTTTACTTTCTCTGGTTTTTTTTGACAATAGTGAGTAAAAAGTTTATTCTGAGAGAAGGTAAGAGATGAGAATGGGGGTGGGGATATAATCGGCCCCGGAGATGGTTGTTTGTAGGTACTACCTCAATAAATCCGATTATAATTTTTCCACTATCAATTATCAATCATGCGCGGGAAAATCCTGAAGCTGCGCAACCACATTCCCATCGGCGGGCTGTCCACGCGGGAGCCTGCCGATGGTACCGAGAGCCCATTCCGGGTCTCCCTGGGATTCGATCCTGCCTGGTACCATCGCCGCTGCGGGGTGGAGTTCACCGAGTGGTGGCACTGCGACCCGTACTACCGCTGGCGGATGATCCCGAGGATGAAGGCGGAGCTGAAGAAGGCGTTCCCCTCTGTGCCCTACTGGGATTCCAGCAACCGGGAGGCCACCATCTCAGGGGTCTACGGCATAGGCCTTGTGCCGGGAGCTTTCGGCATGCGGCTGATCTACGCCCCCGACCGCTGGCCCACCCTGGACCCCCGTAGCAGGCTTTCACTGGAGCGGATAGAGAAACTTGAAGCAGACCGGGTGCTGCAAAGCCCCCTGGTGGAGGATCTCTTCCGCCAGATGGAGCTCATCGAGCGGGAATGGGGGTTGATCTGGGGTTACCCGAACTGGCAGGGGGTGCTCAACACGGCCTACAAAATGCGGGGGCCGGACATCTTCCTGGACATGTTCGACAGGCCTGACCTGGTGCACCACTTCCTGGGGGTGATCGCCGAGGTGATGATCCGCCTGGCCCGCCGGGTGGAGGAGAAGCAGCGGGCCTCGGGGTTCGACGTCGACCTCCTCAGCGTTAGCAATTGCGTTATGAACATGATAAGCCCCGGGCAGTACCGGGAGTTCGTACAGCCCAAGGACCGCCGGATCGCCGGGTCCTTCAAACGCTTCGGCGTGCACACATGCGAGTGGGACGTCACCCCCTACATCGAGGTGCTTTCCGGGTTGCCGAATCTGGGTTACCTGGACATGGGCATGATGAGCGACCTGCCGCGGGTGAAAGCCGCCTTCCCGGACACCTACAGGGCCGTGATCTACTCGCCAGTAAAGCTGCAGGAAGCCCCCCTGGAGGTGATCGCCCGTGACATGGGTAAGATCTACCGGGAGCTGGGCCCCTGCGACCTGATCATGGACGATGTCCATCCCGGGACGCCGGATGAGCGGGTCCGGGACCTGCTGGATATCTGCGACCACCTGGCCTAGAAGCTGCTTTAGAA
>CAZPCG010000011.1:3246-10093 GCA_964584875.1 uncultured Spirochaetota bacterium | reverse complement strand
CTTTAGGATTGCTTGATTTTTAATAAAAATTATTGACAACTTACAGTAATATGGTAAAATATTTTCCGAACACTGTTCGATATTATGAACATGTTAAATTTATATGACTGTAAGCAAACTGGATGATTATAAGAAAAAAAGATTGGTAAATTCCCTGGTAAGGGCGATACGCATTCTTGAGGCTTTTGGCCATAACGAGAAAATGGGAATAACCGAGATAAGTAAAAAGCTCGATTTACCGAAAAGCACCACCCATGATATTGTTAATACTCTCACCCATGAGGGATTTCTGGAAAAAGATGAAAACAACAACCGTTACCGGCTGGGGTTAAAGCTTTTTGAACTGGGCAACAGGGCAAGGGCCAATCTGGAGATACGTAAAATTGCCACTCCTTATCTGAAAGAATTGAACGAATACTTCGATGAGACTGTTCATCTCACCATCCTTGATAATTACGAGGTCTTGTATGTGGAATGTTTTGAGTCCACCAAACGTCTAAGGACTTACTCAGTAATCGGGGTCAGGGCGCCGCTGCACTGCACTGCAGTGGGAAAAGCAATAATGGCATTTCAGCCAGAGAAAGAAATTATCAAAGTTATAGAAGAAAAGGGACTACAGCGGTTCACACCTAACACAATTATAAAAAAAGAAAGTCTGATGAAGGAGCTATATAAAATACGGGAGATTGGGTATGCTGTGGATAACATGGAGCACGAAGAAGGAGTACGGTGTGTAGGCGCTCCCATATGGAACCATTCGGGAATTGTATTTGCCTCTATAAGCCTGTCGGGACCTTCACAAAGGCTCGGTCTTGAAAAGATATCTGCTGTTGCCGGGAGGGTAATGAGGGTGGCCAATGAGATATCCCGAAAAATGGGTTTTATAGATTAAGGAGGCTGAGTGCTCTATTTCATAAATACGGTGACGTATTCATGTCATTGCGAGCGATACCAAAGCAATCTCTATATAAATAGATTGCTTCGTCGCTACGCTCCTCGCAATGACTATCCTATGTATCATTATTTATAAACATAATACTAAGTTCAATTTATATATAAATTTAAAATTAACAGGAGGAAGCAAATGAAAGAAACAAAAGCCAGATGGTCATTAATTGTTTTGGTGCTTGCAATTTTTCTACTCGGCAGCTTGAGCATATGCGTTGCACAGGAGAAAACCTACACCCTGAGGTTCAACACCGTTGGAGGGCCCAATGAGCCGCAGTTCCTCTCCATGCAGAAGTTTGCCGATGTGGTCGGTCAGTTGAGTGGAGGGAAGATAGTGGTGAAGACATTCCATTCAGGACAGTTAGGGGACCAGAAGACGGGGATTCTGGGGGTCATGAGAGGTTCCCTGGAGATGACCTCCGATGCAAGCCCCTCATGGTTTGCAGACCTTGCAAACTACCCTGAGATAGGGGCGCTCGAGGTCGCGTATCTCTACCGGGACCTCGACCACATGTACCGTGTGCTCACAGGCCCGATAGGCCAGCAGTACTGGGATGAGCTTGCCAGGCGCTCTGGCATCAGGGTGCTCGATGTATGGTACCTCGGCACGAGGGAGCTTAACCTCACCAGGAAGGCGGGAGTTGTCCGCACACCGGATGATTTAAAGAAGGTGAAGCTGAGAATGCCGAACGTTGAGGCATGGCTCGATGTAGGGAGGGCGCTTGGTGCAAACCCCACACCCCTGGGATTCGGTGAGATATACATGGCGCTTAAGACCGGAACCATCGATGGACAGGATAACCCGGTTCCTACCGACTACTCCGAGAAGTTCTATGAGGTTACCCAATACATCGTTCTGACCGATCACATGATCGGGTATATAACGCCGATCATCAATGAGAAGCTGTGGCAGGAGATGCCCGAAAAGTACCGGGTGTACATCAAGAAAGCGATGGAGGTTGCCCGCTTCAACCAGAACATGCTGGTGCTGGAGCAGGAGGCTTACCTGCTTGGGAAGTTCGAGAAGGAGTTCGGTATGGAGATAATCATTCCGGACAAGAAGGCCTTCATGGACAACGCAAAGAGGTACTACAGCCAGCCGAAGTTCGCAAAGAGGTGGGGGGAAGGGATGTATGAGAAGATCCAGTCAGTAGAATGACCCTCGAGAGGATAGTAGAATGCTCTGGGAAGTTTTACTTTTCAGGGCATTCTGTATTTTTCGTTAAATAGGAGTATCATGAAGAGGTTCAGTGAGCGGATATTTAATTTTCTTGAAGTGCATCTACCAGCGTTTATATTTTTTTTGCTCCTTATAACTGTAGCAGTGCAGGTTTTCGCCCGTTATGTTTTGAGTCACCCCATGCCGAAGTTCTTTGAGCTTTCGATTTATAGCTTCGTGTGGGTTATCTACCTTGGTGCTGCCCTGGCAAAGCGCTATGATAAGCACATCCGGTTCGACATCCTCAACAAGAAGTTCTCCCCGAGGATGCGCTTATCTATCGATATCTTCTTTGATCTTGTGACAAGCGTCATCTTCATACTCATCCTGATCCCGAGTGTACGCTACACAATCTGGAATTACCGTGTCAAGGCATCAGCCCTGAGAATCCCCTGGACATACCTCCTCATCTGTTTCCCTATATTCGTCGTTCTGATACTCATCCATAATGCAGGTTCAATCATTCGCAACATACGCCTGATGGCAGGCATCAAGCTTCCAGCTCAGGAGGAACTGCCATGGCAATAGCGGTATGGCTCATCGTGTTCGCTGCAGTGTTTGCCCTGGGATACCCCATTGCATTTGGCATGCTTATAAGCTCTGTTCTCTACCTTCTCATATCAAGGATAGACCTCTTCACCGTGATGGACGTGATGATTATACAGTTTGAGAATCAGTTCATCCTGCTCTCCGTTCCGCTGTTTATATTTACAGCAAAGGTGATGAACGCAAGCAAGCTGACCGACAAGCTCTTTGATTTCGCAAAGGCCATGGTAGGTCCCCTTAAGGGGGGGCTGGGCCATGTTAACATAGTTGCGAGCATTATCTTTGCGGGAATGTCCGGCTCGGAGATTGCCGATGTGGCCGGGCTCGGGGCCGTTGAGATAAAGGCAATGAAAGATGCAGGTTACGATGGTCCATTCAGCTGCGCCGTTACATGTGCTTCAGCTACCATCGGACCTATCATCCCGCCAAGCATTCCAATGATCATCTACTCGATGCTTTCAGGAGCATCGGTTGGGTACCTTTTCCTCGGTGGGTTCATCCCCGGATTCATCCTTGCAGGATGCCTCATGGTGCTGGTCATCATCCTTTCATATAAAAGGAACTATCCTTCGGGGCGATGGGTGCCTTTCAAAGAATTCGTTAATGTATTTTACAGGTCTTTTTTTGTCGTCCTTGCTCCTGTAATTCTGCTTGCAGGTATATACGGAGGGATATTTACACCAACCGAGGCTGCAGCTATCGTGGGTGTGTATGTGCTTGTGCTCTCCCTCTTTGTCTACCGGACCATAGGACTGCGGGGCCTGTACAAGGTTTTCATAGACTCGGTTGTAAGCACGGGGTTCGTGAGCTTTATTGTCGCCTGCTCCTTCATCTTCGGGTATGTCGTTGCACGGGAGGAGATACCGGCCATGATCACGAAGGGCTTCATCGCCCTTGGTCTGATGAACGCAAGATGGACAGTGCTCCTTGCCCTGAACCTGCTCTTCCTCGTGCTCGGTTGCGTCATCGATGTCTCCGCCATACTGCTCATCGTCGTTCCCATTGTGCTACCCCTCGTAAAGGCTGTGGGCATTGACCTTGTGCATTTTGGAGTCGTGACGGTCTTCAACCTCATGATTGCCCTCGACACTCCTCCATACGGTGAAACCACCTTCATAACGAGCGCCATCAGCGGAACCCCCCTACCGAAGGTGATCAGGGAGATGTTCAAGTTTATAGCCTTTGAAATAATGGCACTGTTCATAATCACCTACATACCGGACACGGTCCTGTGGCTCCCCAGGCTTGCAGGATATGCAGGATAAGGAGAATGAGCTATGAAGAGGATTGATGGGAAGTTTATTGAAAAGCTCTACCAGGAGCTTGATGAAACAAACCGCAGAAATGTTGAGGGAATCATAAACTCGGTTGTTGACGCAAAAAAGCGGGGCGAAAAGCTTGCAGTAGTAACCGGGAGCGGTCCAAATGTTCATGAGGGTGTTACAACCCTCATTGCAGAGCTCATCCATAAAGGCATTGTAGATGGGGTTATCACAAGCTCGGCTGTTGTGGCCCATGAGATGGCCGGGAGCCTTGACCGGGTGAGGAGGGTGAACGGAAGTGAGGTCGGGGTGAGAAGCGATATACTGCCGAAGGGAAGCACGTTTGAGATCACCCTCATGGATGATGAGACCCTCGAGCAGATACAGAAGGAGATGATGGTTGATGTTGATCTGATCGAAAGGGCCAGAAAGGCACCTGGGGAGGTGATCATAAAGGCTGCGGGAAATCTCGGTTATCCGGTGGGCTTGAGAACCGAGAGAGTGTCAAGTGAGGTCGAAAGCGTTGCAAGGCTTACCGGGAAGCCCTTCGAGTACGTGGCAGGTCTCGGAGCTGACCCAATGACAATGATCGGGGCAGGGGCCTGCAGGAATGTGCCTGTCATTGTATCAGCCCCTCAACTCATAGGAGGCGGGATGGTTGGGCTTTGCATCGCTGACAGCATCTCTATGAAGCAGAGGTCCAGTATTGTCGCAAAAATCCTCTCGGAGGCATCTGTTGTTATTGAATCTGGAATCGCCCTGTCCCAGGAGATACACGACGGCCCCTTCGAGACCTATACGGGGCACGGCATCTGGCCGGCGTGGGAGGGGATGTTCACCTACAGTTTGATGGGGAAAACGCTCGTGAGAATAGACCTCGACCCCAACCTGCAGAAGGTGTGGGATTTGGAGCGAAGCGGTGGCGAGGTTCAGCGGAGCATTGACATGGGCTTGCCGAAGACGAAGACCCTGAAGGTGCCATTCAGGATGGAGATGTCGGGCTTTGCCCGCCTTGAGGGGAGCATACCGGTGGTGGGCGATATCGGGGCGATTTGGCCGGTCACAGCGTACAGGGTATCAAGGGCACTGGGGGTAGACCTTGATTTCATCTCCTATCCGCAGGAAACAGCCCGGGGACAGGCCATGAGGGAGTGGATCGTTGAAAAGGTCAGGATATTTAACCGCTCCCTGATGCATGAGAGGTTGAGGAGGGAGCCATGAGGGTCCTTGGAGTGATACCGGCCCGCTACCAGTCAACCCGCCTTCCGGGTAAGCCCCTTGCAGATATAAACGGAAAGCCGATGGTGCAGTGGGTGTATGAGAGAGCAGCTCAGTCTTCTATTCTTGACGCAGTAATCGTGGCAACCGATGATGAGCGGGTGATGGAAGTGGTGAGGAGTTTCGGGGGAAAGGCTGAGCTCACCTCCAGGGAGCATGCCACAGGGACAGACAGGGTTGCAGAAGTTGCAGGGAAACTGGATGCCGGGGTGGTGGTGAACATCCAGGGCGATGAGCCGTTCATACACCCGGGGATGATAGGGGAGATTGTCAGGCCACTTCTCGAGGATGAGAGCATCCCCATGTGCACCATAAGGCGCGAAATAACGGCCGAGGAAGACCTATCAGATCCGAACGTGGTCAAGGTCGTTACGGACATGTCCGGATTCGCCCTCTATTTTTCCCGCTCCCTCATCCCCTATCCCAGGTTCAGGGAGGCACACCGGGCCTACGAGCACATTGGCCTGTATTCATACCGGAAGGATTTTTTGATGCACTTCTCAAAGCTTGAACCCACTTCCCTCGAAAAAACCGAATCACTCGAGCAGCTCAGGGCGCTTGAAAATGGTTTTAAAATTAAAGTTGTTCTGACAATGCACGACTACGTAGCGCTCAGCGTCGATACCCCCGAGGACCTCGATAGAGCCCGGGAGTTTGCACGAACTTTAAGATAAGGAGGAAGAACGATGCCTGTGTGGAAGGGAGTTGTGCCTGCAATTGTTACGCCGATGAACCATGGTGGGAAAAGCGTTGATCATGAGGCGCTGCGCCACTACTGCGATTTCATTATTGAAAAAGGTACCGATGGTGTGTTCTGCGGGGGCACGACGAGTGAGGGGCCACTGCTCTCCCTTTCGGAAAGAAGAGAAGTTGCAGAAACGGTGGTCTTGCAGGCTAAGGGGAGGATAAAGGTCATTATCCAGACAGGGTGCATAACGACGCGGGAATCGATAGAGCTCACCAGGCACAGCCGCGAAATAGGAGCCGATGCTGCGGGGGTGGTCTTCCCCTATTACTACCACTTTCATGACGACCTCCTCTTCAGGCATTTCATGGAAATAGCAGAAGCTGTTCCGGGGTTTCCACTCTTTATATACAATATACCGCAGTGTACCTGCAACAACCTGAGCCCTCAACTCTTTGAGAGGCTCCTCGACAGCGTGGAAAGCATCGTGGGCGTGAAGAACAGCAGCCCGGACATGCTCCACACCATAAACCTTATAGAGCGTTCACGGGGAAGGTGCTCTTTGTTCGTCGGTAACGATGGGCTCATCCTTGCTGCCCTATGTTGCGGGGCAAGCGGCATCGTTTCCGGGAACGCCTCGGCATTCCCTGAGCCTTTTGTGAACATATACAGGGCATTTGAGCAGGGAGACCTGGAAAAGGCCAGGCAGGGCCAGCTCTTCATCGACAGGCTCAGGGGAGTGCTTGCATACGGGCGGGATGTTGCATCCTTCAAGAAAGCTCTCGAGTTCAGGGGGTTAAAAGCAGGGAGTGTGCGGGCGCCCGACAGGGACCTCTCAAAGGAAGAGACAAAGTTCCTCGAGGAATCTCTCAGGGGGCTCGGGCTTATCACCTGATATTTTTTCCATAA
>CAZPCG010000011.1:0-3236 GCA_964584875.1 uncultured Spirochaetota bacterium | reverse complement strand
CTTGAGGGGAGAGGTAGGTGAGGGGTGAACGGACACAATAATATTTTCTAATCTTCAATGATATCTTCATGGTGTCACCTGTGTCAGCGATGGAGGCTTGCATGGGATTCAGAGTGCTTGTCACCGACCTCAGGCATGGGACCGTCGAAAGGGAAAAGCGTATACTGGGTGAAATAGGGGCAGAGGTTATTGCCGGTTTCTGTGAGACCGAGGAGCAGGTACTCGAGCTTGGGACCGACTTTGACGCCCTCATGGTCTCCTATACTCCCGTGGGCGAGAAGATTTTCTCCCGGATGCCTGATCTTCGAGTCGTGGTGAAATACGGCGTCGGGTACGACAACATCGATGTGGATGCAGCCACGAGATGGGGAGTCGCTGTGTGCAACGTCCGCCATCATTGCATTGAGGAGGTTTCAACGCACACAGTCGGGCTGCTCCTGTGCGCCGTTAGGAGGGTGTGCTACTTCAACCACGAGGTGAAGTGCGGGACCTGGCGGGATGATCCGTCTGCGCTGGGCATAATGCGTATGAAGGGAAAGAACCTCGGGATCGTGGGCCTGGGGAATGTGGGGAGACGATTTGCTGAAAAGATGTTTGCTTTCGGGGTGAACATCCTTGTGTACGATCCCTATTTATCAAAAAGGCTAATAGAGGACATGGGTTATACGCGGACGGGGGAGCTTGGGAAGATTTTTTCCTGCTGCAGCTTCATCAGCATACACTGCCCTCTAAATGAGGAGACCAGGGGGATGATATCCGGGCAGGTACTATCCGGGTCGGAAGGTTTGATCATGGTGAACACGGCGCGAGGGCCCATAGTTGATCATGCTGCAGTGGTCCAGGCGATCAAGAGGAAAAAGGTCCTGATTTATGCAGCGGATGTGCTTTCTGAGGAACCCCCATACAGGGAAGATGACTCACTCAAGTTTCTTATTAACTCAGAAAGGGTCATCATCACCCCTCACTGCGCCTGGTACTCTTCTGAATCGGAGGAGGAGCTAATCGAGGGTACGGCGCAGGAGGTGCTGAACGTGCTTTCGGGGCGACCGCCTCGGAGCCTGGTAAATCCAGAGGTGAGGGTCCGTTGGAAGTGAAAAGGGGCATGTACTCATTTTAAGGATGACCCATAATCCACCATGGGGGAAAAAGGGTATGGGGGCAGGAGTCAGGGAGATGAGCCGTCTCAAGGTGCTCGAGGAGGGGGACCTGAGAAAGATACACCACTCTACCCTCGATGTCCTTGAGAATCCCGGGGTGAAGTTTTCCCTCCCTGAAGCATTGACAATCTTCAGGGATGCGGGTTTAAAGGTAGACCGGGGTGGGGTTGTGCGGTTTCCACCGTGGGTTGTTGAGGATGCAATCAGAAAGGCCCCCGAGCGGTTCACCCGCCACCCCCTCAATCCTGCCTGCAGGAGTGTTGAGCTGGGCGGTAATGAGCTGTACTTTTCATCCGGCTCAACCCCGGTTTATATCTTTGACCCTTCTACGGGGAGGCTAAAAGACGCCTGCAAGAGTGATGTTGCCGACTACGCACGGCTTGTCGACGGGTTGAGCCAGTTCGACTGCGCCAACGGGGGTTTGTGGGCAAAGGACATCCCGCAGTCTGTTTTTCATGCGATATACTTTGAGCTGATGGTAAAGAACACGGCAAAGCCGGTTCCTGCAGGGGATGCCCTGAACAGGAGGGTCGCCTTCGATCTCATACGGCTTTGCTCGATCGTGCTCGGAGGGGAGGGAGCAATCGCAGAGAAAAAGACGTTCAGCCTTGCGGCCTGCCCGAACGGTCGGTGTTTCTGGGGAGACAACGTGGTGGCCTTCATAGAAGGGGCGAGGGTTGGCATGCCGGTGAAGATCATGCCCATGCCCTTTGCAGGCTCAACCCACCCAGTCACGATTGCGGGGCTGCTTGTTCAGATGAACGCGGAGATCCTGAGCTGTGTGGTGCTGGTTCAGCTCATCAACCCCGGGGCTCCCGTCTTATACGCACCCTACCCGGGCATTATGGACATGCAGTACGCAAGTCACTGCTTTGGAACACCAGAAACCGCCCTCGTGGCGGGGGCGGCAGCCCAGCTTGCGCGGTGGTACAGTATTCCAGGCAGCATAGTCGTTGGAACATCCGATTCCAAGCTCCCTGATGCGCAGGCATCCTATGAGAAGATGATGACCGGCCTTGTTCCAGCTCTTGCCGGAGCCAGTGAAATAGCGCTGTTCGGGGGGCTCATAAGCATGGCCGAAGCAATAAGCATCGAGCAGCTCGTGATTGACGATGAGATTGCGGGGAACATCAGGAGAATACACCGTGGCATAAACATGGAGGGTGAAAGGCTTGGGCGTGAAGTGATGGGAGAAGTTCCCCCAGGGGGAAACTTCCTCTCCCATGGGCACACCTTGAGGTACTTCAGGGAGGAGCTATTCACCCCCGGGCTTGCAGACCGGGGCACGAGGGCCTCGTGGGAGAGGAGGGGCGGCAAAACCATTCTTGAGCGGGCACGTGAGAAGGCAGAGAGAATTCTTCGAGAGCACCACCCTCCCGCGCTGGACAGGGAAATTGAAAAAGACCTTGAGAAGGAGATCAGGGCTATCTGCGCACGGGAGGGAGAAGAGTACACCCCCTTCAGGCGGAGATGATTTGATGGGTGCATTGAAACTTGATATTGCTCAAAATTGTATTGCGATATAAATTTTTTGTAGTAATATTATAGGACTGCGCCGATATACACATCGCCGGCAGAAAAGGGAAGATGGTATGGGGGATATAACTGGTCTCATAGAGGTCTATGCACCCTGTGTGGCGGCTTGCCCGGTTAACACTGATAATCGCAAGCTTGCCGAGCTGGTCACCCGGGGAGAATACGAGCAGGCGCTTGAGCTTCTCCTGGAGGCAAACCCATTCTCTTCTGTATGCGGAAGGATCTGCCACCACCCCTGTGAGCAGAGCTGCCGCAGGACCAAGGTCGATGCCCCTGTAGGGCTCATGAGATTGAAGCGCTTTATAGTTGAGAACACCAGGGACCACCGCGCTTCACGAAGAAAAAATTTAAAGAAAGTGAAAAGGAAAAAACAGAAGGTTGCCGTGATAGGTTCAGGCCCCTCCGGACTCACCGCCGCTTATGACCTTGCTAAGACAGGCTATCAGGTGGTCGTTTTTGAGAGATTGGAAACTCCAGGAGGTCTTCTCGGGCATGCGATCCCACGCTACCGCCTCCCCTATTCAGTTGTAAGTGAAGACATCG
>CAZPCG010000010.1:0-15922 GCA_964584875.1 uncultured Spirochaetota bacterium | reverse complement strand
CTGGTAAAATCACCGAGAGCGTGAAGCACTCCTGGTACGAGGATGCAGGGCCGCTACACCCGCTTGAGGAAGTAACAAAGCCCTATGCGAGGAAAGCCGAAGGGTACAGCTGGATTCGCTCGCCCAGGTACGAGGGGAGGGTTTACGAGGTTGGACCGCTGGCCAGGTGGGTCGTTTCCTACAGGGCCGGCAATGAGGTTGTGAAGGGTCAGCTTGAAGGCTGCATGAGCGATCTGAAGATCGGCTTAAAAGAGCTGAACTCGGTGTTAGGGCGGCATGCGGCGCGTGCCCTCGATGCGAAGGTCGTGGCTGACAGCATGGTGGACTGGGTAGTTGCGCTGAAGCCCGAAGAGCCAGTGTGTGTCCCCTGTGAGGTTCCCGAGGAATCGGAGGGTATGGGGATTGTAGATGGGCCGAGGGGGGCTCTGGGGCACTGGATCAGGATAAAAGAGAGGAAGATAGCTAAGTACCAGCTCGTCGTGCCTACGACCTGGAATGGGTCCCCGAGGGACGAGAAGGGACAGCCGGGTCCAATGGAGCAGGCCCTCATGGGGACGAAGGTGAAAGATGTGAAGAACCCGCACGAGCTTGTTCGAATAACCCGCTCCTTCGACCCCTGTCTTGCCTGCTCGGTTCATACGCTGGATTTGAAGGGTGACAGACTTGGGAGCGTGCGGGTTGTGTAGGGTGATGGGGAATAAGATCGCTGTTGTAGGGGTGGGCAATGTTTTGATGGGCGATGAGGGCGCCGGTGTAGAGGCTGTCCGTATGCTTGGCGAGCTCGGATGCCCCGACAATGTCGATCTCATTGATGCGGGAGCGGCTTTCTTCACAGTTGCGACTGGGCTCAGAAATTATAAAAAGCTCATCGTAATCGATGCTGTCAGGGGTGGGGGAAAGCCGGGAACGCTGTACCGTTTTACCATGGACGATGTGAGCTGCCAGGATATGCTGCTCTCGCTTCATGACCTCGGTGTCGTTGACTCCCTGAAGCTGGAGAGCATGGTTGGGAGAATTCCAGATGAAATCATATTTTTCGGCATAGAACCTCAGAGCATAGAGCTGTCAATGGGGCTATCCCCGGCAGTACGCAGCAACATGGAACGCCTGGTGAGTAAAGTGCTGGAGGAAATGGTGGCCTAAAGAACGTTCTGCATGGATGATTCCAGATACTCTAGAAGGAGGATTTGCGATGGTCGTCAATGTTCCAAAGCCGAATGAAGAGCTTCTTGAAATGCTTGGTGGCTACCGGAGCATCTTCATCGTTGCTTGCGGTGGCTGCCCGGTGGGGTGTGATTCCGGTGGCCAGAGGAGGGTTGATGAGCTTGCGGGGCTGCTTTTGCAGAACGGGAAGAAAGTGACCGGGAGCACCCAGATAGATTTTCTCTGTAACAAAGCCCTTGTTGGCAACAGGCTGCGATACCATATAGCAAAACTCGGAGAAACTGATTCGGTGCTCGTGGTTTCCTGTGGCATCGGTGTTCAGGCTACGGCCAGCATGGTCGATATACCAGCACTTCCTGCCAATGACACCCTCTCGAGTCAGGGAATGCAGGGGCTTTGGCCATCCAGTGAGCGGTGCGCAGGCTGTGGCACCTGCTACCTTGCGCTGACGGGCGGCGTCTGCCCCATCACCTCATGCTCGAAGAGTCTCCTGAATGGAATGTGCGGGGGACAGCACGACGGCTTATGCGAGGTTGAAGAAAAGAGGGATTGCGGCTGGTACCTCATTTTCAAGCGTCTGGAGGGGCTTGGAAAGCTCGACAATCTGAAAAAAATACCGAAGTTGAGAGACTTCAGAAAGCAGGATGTTTCCGACAGGGAGAGGGATACCACACGCTGGGCAGTTGAAAAAAGGGTCATCTACGAGGCACCTAAACAGACCCGGGAGGCGAAGGAGGAATAGCCAATGAGCAGGTTGCAGGAGAGTTTGAAGGCCGGTGAATTCACCATCACAGGGGAAGTGGGTCCACCGAAAGGTGTGAATCTTGAGCACCTGTGGAAGGAGGAAGTTTTATACATAAGAGATAGGGTTGTTGCAATAAACGTCACCGACAATCAGAGCTCAGTCATGCGCATCAGCTCCTTCAGCATCTGCTCACTTCTGGTACAGCAGGGGCTTGAGCCAATACTGCAGCTCACCTGCAGGGACCGTAACCGCCTTGCGCTGCAGGGTGACGTTCTCGGCGCATACGCTCACGGGATTCGTAATATGCTTGCTCTGACAGGTGATCACAACACGGCAGGTGATCATCCGGAGAGCAAGCCTGTTTTCGATCTGGATTCGGTGAGCCTGCTTTTGGCCATGAACTCCATAAAAAAAGGAAAAGACCTCGCCGGGGAAGAGCTTGATGGAACTCCGTCTGACATATTTTGCGGTGCAATTGTTACGCCGGGGGCAGACCCGATAGAAGCGCAGCTCATCAAGATGGAGCGAAAGATCGAGGCGGGGGCGCAATTTTTCCAGACCCAGGCAATTTACGACTCGAAGGCATTTGAAAAGTTCATGAACAGGGCCTCAAAGTACGGGGTTCCGGTGCTCTGCGGGATTGTCATAATCAAATCAGCGGGTATGGCAGATTACATGAACAAGTTTGTTCCCGGTGTGTTTGTCCCAGATGATACGATAAAAGCCCTGAAAGAGGCCTCCAAGGAGGAGCGTCCCCATAAAAGTGTGGAGCTAATGGCAGAATTCATCAAGGAGGTGAAACCGATGTGCCAGGGGCTGCACATCATGGCTATGGGGTGGGAGCGCTACGTACCCGAGCTGCTCGATATATGTGATTTGTGAATCCCCTACCCCGACCTTCGTGGCCGATAAATTCATTGCTTTCTATCAATTCAATTTTTTTAGAGGTCATCCTTGAAATGAGTACCTGGATGGGGATTGCTTCGTCAGTCGCCTCCGGCTCCTTCCTCGCAATGACTGCACGCTCATCTTTACTCGATGTAAAATCGTATCAGGTACGTATTAACCAGATGAGCCTTTTTTTAGCAATATTCAAGCCTTCCTGCATGGTCTT
Source organism: uncultured Spirochaetota bacterium (assembly GCA_964584875.1). Lineage (GTDB taxonomy): Bacteria > Spirochaetota > B62-G9 > B62-G9 > DRHN01 > CAZPCG01. Next base: position 12,899 of record CAZPCG010000010.1, on the reverse strand, counting down.
CAGATATTTTTCGGGCTAGTGAGACTTGAACTCACGACCTCACGGTCCCGAACCGTGCGCGCTACCAAACTGCGCTATAGCCCGTCGGGGTGTTGAAAGCAGTACGGGAGCGACGGGACTTGAACCCGCGATCTCCGGCTTGACAGGCCGGCGCGATAACCAAGCTTCGCCACGCCCCCTTCCCTTTTCGCAGAAAGTAAGATACCGGAAAAGATACTCTTTGTCAAGGGAATTTCTTTGGATTTAAAAATTCCGTGCATTTTACCGATGTAAATGGTGTACTGCATTGCTCATTCGAGAGGGTTAAAGCCCATGCCATTTACCTTTAAAAATAAGATTCAGCCTTTATGGAGGGATTTGAAGGGAATCCTCGCACTGCTTCTTTTACCAGCTATCATTATCTCCTGTGCAACGACCAATCAGATAACAGGCACCACTGACAGGTCCCCCGGCCGCGGGGTATGGCACAGGGTCACTGAAGGACAGACGCTATGGCGAATTGCACGGACCTACCGTATCTCCCTTGAGGATATAAAGGACGTGAATGATATCAAGGATGTGTTGCACATTTCCAGGGGGACCTGGATATTCATACCGAACGCAGAGAAAGTCCTCTTCGTGCAGGGCAGCGTTGATAATCCACTTGATGATAACACAGACATCGGGTTTGTATGGCCACTGAAAGGTGATATAGTAAGACCCTTTGGTAAGTTTGAAAATGATTTCAATTACGGGATAGATATAAAGGCAGGCGCAAACCAGGATATATACGCCTCTTTCGAAGGAATGGTGGTTGTGACCGGAACCATCAGGGGCTACGGCACAACCATCATCATCGAGCATGGTAATAATTTCTTCAGCCTGTATTCCAGAAATGTGAGGAGCCTGGTACGGGAAGGTCAGGTTGTTAAGAAGAACAGTGTAATAGCAAAAACCGGATCGTCCAGGGAAACTACAACGGAAGTGGTCCATTACGAGCTTTTCTACAAAGGTAAGCCTGTCAACCCGCTTTTCTATTTGCCATAGGATATTCTTCTCAGTAGTGATATATTGTTATATTGGATTGCAATGTAAAATAGTCTCTTGTAGAGGAGTTTAGCGGCTTTCTGTGATGTTGTACCAGGATGATGAAGAACATGATAATGCCTTTCAGGGGTACGATGCCAGCGAAGACCCTCTGGCTGCCTATCTCTTACGGATAAACAAAATACCCCTTCTGAGCCCGGAAGAAGAAAAAAAATGCTATATTGAACTGGGATATTACAGGGATAAGCTGAAGAGTCTTGATGAGAGGCTCACTGTGGGAGAAATAGGCAAGAAGGAGCATCAGAGAGAGTGTGCAATATTCGAAAAAAAGTCAGTTGAGATAAAGAACAGAATCATTACAGCTAACCTCAGATTGGTTGTGAGCATTGCTAAAAAATACCAGCACAGGGGCCTGGATCTTGTTGATCTCATAGATGAGGGAAATATTGGATTGATAGAAGCGATTGACCGTTTCGATCATACCAGAGGGTTTCGATTCAGCACATACAGCACCTGGTGGATCAGGCAGTCAATTATCAAAGCGATTGCGGATAAGGGGAGGCTTATCAGATTGCCCATTCATATGCTGAACATGATAAGGAAGTGCTACCAGATAACGAAGCTGCTTACCCAGAAGCTGGGAAGAGAACCAACCGCTCAAGAGATTTCACAAACGCTTGACATTTCAGAGGATAAGATACTGAAAATACTCCACATCGCTCAGGAGCCGGGTTCATTGGAGGTGTCGCTGAATGAGGACAGCTCCATGGAACTTGTCGACATGGTGTTTGATTCAGGCAGCGGAATTCAAGAAGAGGAAATTTTTTTTATGACGCTCCAGGGACTGATCAAACAGGTTTTAAGTAAACTCAGCAAGCGTGAGAAGAAGATAATTGAGCTTCGTTTTGGCCTGGACGGCGAAGGGCCCTGTACCCTGGAGGAAACCGGGAATATACTCGGAATTACTCGGGAGAGAGTCAGGCAAATTCAGAAAAGTGCGCTAAAAAAGTTGAAAGACTTCAGGCTCGCTCAGGACTTACTTGAGTTCATCAGGGATGGATAAAGATCAAGGTGAATGAGGAGAATCTTTATGGATCTTTACAATTACATCAGAAACGTTCCAGATTTTCCCAAACCTGGTGTTCAGTTTAAGGACCTGACTACACTCTGGAAAGACCCTGAGGCGTTCAGGTTATCTATCGATAGCCTGTTCGAACGTTACCGGAATAATCGCATCAATAAAATTGTCGGGGCAGAGTCTCGGGGTTTCATAGTTGGAAGTCCTCTTGCCTATCTCCTCGGGGCTGGCTTCGTACCGGTTCGAAAAAAGGGGAAGCTGCCCTACAGGCAGGTGGAGGTTACCTATGAGCTTGAGTATGGCACGGATACTCTTACCATGCATGAGGATGCCATAAAGAAAGGAGAGAATGTTCTTATTGTTGATGACCTCCTTGCAACGGGCGGTACAGTGAAGGCAGTGGTGGAGCTGGTCAACAAGTTGGGTGGAAAGGTGATGGAGGCTGCATTTATTGTTGAGCTGGAATTCTTAGGTGGCAGGAAGGCGATCGACGTTCCTGTCCATTCGCTTCTCAAGTACAGCGGTGATGATCCTCCAATTAAAACTTTTGAAAAAAGGGCTATTTGACGATATATTATGTATAATAAACGGCATTTTGTCTTTGTATTGAAATATATTGACTTAGGTATATGATTGACCTATAATTTTACAATCTGAAAAGGGTCGTCAATAAATGAAAGGCGAATATTCTCTCAGTTCATTGACAATAGTTACGCCTCACAGGGTTGAGAAAAATGCGGAACTCAAGGTATCTGAGGGGAAAATAGTCGACTTCTCAAAGTCAAAGGTTAAAGACTATTCCCTGGGGCCTTCTTTCATATTATTCCCCGCAATATTTAATCCCCATGACCATCTGTTTGGTACCTATCACCCGAAAATCGGAAATGGACCTTATGTCTGCTGGCTTCCCTGGGATTATGACCTCAAAAGCTCAAAAGTATATGAAGAAAGAAATAAAAACACCCCTTTCGACATCTACCTCATAGGTTCCTATAAAAATCTACTTTGCGGTGTAACCACAGTTCATGACCACATTCCCCATAAGGTTAACGACCCCTATATCGACAAGCTCCCCATCAGGGTATTGAGCGAATACTCCCTCTCTCACGAAGCCTCATCCTACGATCTCAAATGGGGGGACGGCATAGACATCGAGTATAAAAATGCTCTAAAAAAGGATATCCCATATGTGACCCATATCGAGGAGGGGTTTGATGAGGAGTCTCTACGGGGAGTCGACATACTTTCCGAGTATAAAGCGCTGAGTGACCATACGGTCGTCATTCATGGAATCGGCTTTTCCGAGAAGGATATAGAGCTCATTGCGAAAAAGGGGGTGAACTTCATCTGGTGCCCCGGCTCGAATATGTACATGTTCGGGAAAACGGCAAAAATAAAAGAGATCATAGATGCAGGAGTAAATGCGTGCATCGGTACAGACTCACCGGCAACCGGGGAAATACATATACTGGAAGAGATTCGTTTCGCCAAGAAAACATATCGTAATATGTACAATGAGGAAATTTCTGATGAAATGATCGTGAAGATGGTCACCTGCAATCCCGCGAAAGCCTTCAGGATGCAGGATAAACTCGGCACGATTGAAGTAAACAAACTGGCCGATCTGCTGGTCATAACAGGTGACCGGAACAGGCCATATACCTCTCTCGTGAATGCCCAGCTAAAAGATATTGCACTGGTAATTATGGCTGGCAGGCCACTCTATGGAAACGTCGAATTCAAGGATATATTCAAGGATTTCGGTTCGAATTCGCACTTCTCCAAGATTATCATAGAGGGGAAGGAGAAGTATATCGTAGGTGACCCGAAATCCCTGATAGAAAAGCTGCGAAAAACCGTTGGTTTCCATAAGGAACTTCCATTCCTCCCGATTTAGGAAGAAAAGGTGCCCGGGGTTTTACGAAACTACAAAGCCGGATCAATTATCTACTTCATCGGCGACATAGGTGACAGCATCTATGTGCTGAAATCAGGCGCCGTCAGTCTGATCTATCACTCCATCGAGACGCGAGAAGAAATTCGCGAAACCATCAAAAATGGCGAATTCTTCGGAGTTAAGTCTGCCCTGGCAAAGCGTCCCAGAGAGGAGACTGCGCTTGTTGTTCAACCGTCCCAGGTGCTTGTGTTGACAACCGGTGAGTTTGAGCAGATCCTCACAAAGAGTGTGCAGATCATAACCAATTTTCTCCGCGTGTTCAGCAATCAACTGCGGAGGGTTGGAAAGCTGGTACACAACTTCCTCGATCATTCAGAGGTTGGGGACAATCAGGCAGAGCTTTTTAAGATAGGTGAGTATTACTTGAAGAACCACAAATACAAACAGGCAAAGTACGTCTATGAGACATATCTGAAGCACTATGGAAGTGGTGCTTATGCAAGCCAGGCCAGGGAGAGAATTACGGCAATAAAAAATGCTATGGAGGGGAAGGGCCCCGCTACCTATGCCGCCATTTCCCAGGAGGTCACCCAAGAAGCAGGAACAGCGGCTGTGAAGGGCGAGCAGGAAGCCCCAGGAAAAGGTGAAAAGAGGGAGACCATTGATATAGCGACCAGGTATTACGATGCAGTGAGCCTCTTCTCCCAGGAAAAGTATGAGGAGGCCTTCAACCTCTTCAAAAAGCTCCAGACATCGGGCGCCCTGGATGCTGCTGCCTCAGAATATATACCGAAGATAGAGTTTGAGATGGGCCGATGCCTCATAGCTCTGAAAAGATACAATGAAGCGGTTGCGGTTTTTACCAATATGATCAAGCGGTACCCCAAGGATGAGAACCTGAAGGATGCCCTTTTCAATATCGGTGTTGCCTACAAGCAGCAAGGGGATAAGGGCAAAGCGGCATCTTTCTTTGAAAAGGTGCTGAAAATGCTTCCCGAAAGTCCCGTTGACAGGAGGGCGAAGAGGGAGCTTGCATCGCTCAAGTCTTCCTGAAAACAGAGTGATTTAATGATCAACATTCCAGATCGGCCTGCAGATTTCACCATTATCAACGGTTGGTTGAAGGTGAGGCCGGCGGGCGAACATTCATACTGACGGGTTAGCCGCCATGAAACCTGATAACAGCATGTTCGGTAAGTTCGGTATAACCTATGAGCCGGACGACATTATCTTCTGTGAGTATGAGCCTGGAAATGATTTCTATCTCCTGCAGGATGGAAGAGTCAAGGTTACAAAAATTGTGTCGGACATGGAAAAAACCCTCGATATATTCCATCCGGGGGACATATTCGGCGAGATGGCGATTCTCGAAAGCCAGCCGAGGAGCGCAACGGCGATTGCTATAGACAGGGTGAAAGTGCTCAAATTCAACAAGGAGAATTTCGATCTCCTCCTCCAGGGGAATCCCCAGCTTGCCTTCAATATCCTGAGGATTTTTTCAAACAGGATCTACGATGCAAAGAGGAGACTTCTCATTCTTACCCTTCCTGATATCGACTCGAAGGTCTGTGACGCCTTTCTCATGCTTGCTGAAAACCAGCACATTTCCCCTAAAACGACCCACCCCATTACCTTCAACACCAAGGTGGATGAGATTGCGCACTGGTGCGGCGAGAAGGTGAGCAAGGTGAAAGAGACACTCTCGACCTTTTCCGATACAGGCAAGATTCAGATATACGAGGACCGCATCGTGGTGAAAAACCTCTACGAGATGTTCCGCATTGTTCGCAACAGGAGAAAGGCGCAGGTAAAAGAGTAGTTTGATGATTTTATTGAGGCTGCTCCCACAACCCTCTACCTCCTGAACGTCCACCACTGTTGGGAATATTTATTCAGTGCAAGCTCTTCAAACAATGAGCGCTCGGAATCGGTAAATGCGCCATCGGTCAGGTTTATATGGCGGGAAAAACCGCCTTTCAGCGCCGCAAGGAGCCGCTCCTCACAGATGATATCGTTTGAGGCCTGGTTCAGGGAGGTTGTATGTTTGCCGAAATCTGTTGCGCGGCGAAGGTATTTTGCTATGCCGGTATACGAGGTGGTGATTGGGATAGCTCCATGCTGGAGAACGACCCCGTCTTTTATTACCTGGGCGCTCCCGATGAGCTTCCCCGCTTTCGTTGATTCAATCTCATACTGGGCGGGAGAGGCGAAGCAGTTTGCTGTTTGCAGGCTCCCCCGAGTTTTCCAGGCAATCCTCGAATCTATGCCGAGATAGCCCAGTGCATCCACGAGGCACTGGGCTATTGAGAGAAATATGTCCTTCTTGTTGAAGGGTGCAAAATCCTCTTCTGTGAAGAGGATGCTGTATGTCAGTTCCTCTGAGTGCAGGACTGCCCTGCCCCCTGTGAGCCTGCGGACAACTCCTATCCCGTCTTTGGTGCATCCCTGGTGGTCGATGTCCTCGATGCTCTGGAAATACCCGATTGAGATTGTTGGAGGGTTCCATCTGTAAATTCTTAAAAGTGGGGTTGCCCTTTTTTCCTTGACCTCAGTGAGCACCGCCTCATCCACTGCCATATTGGCTGGACCATCACTGGTTCCTGAGAAGATAAATCGAAATGGTCTCTTTTTGGAATAGGGCATCTGCTCCTTCCCACCTCTCGCTATACTATCACCTTTCTAAGCTTCACGTTCACATTCTTTAAATTCCCCTCCTGCGCCCTCGATTTTCTCAGGGAGAAGGGGATTCTTCCTCAATTTCGTCGTACCTGGACCCTGACGGAGGAAGCTCCGGTGGAGGGAACTCTGCGGGAGGAAGCTCATCGCCGGAGATATCATACCTGGAATCTGGTGAAAGAGGCGCCTCCCCAGCTCCACCGTACTCGAGCTCAGGAGGAGGGAGCTCTTCCTCCATCATCTCTCCCGTGAAAAGGTCTGAATCGTATACCCCGGGATCAGGTGCTCTGCTGCGTTCTGGCGCTTTCAAGATCCGGCTACTGGATGATGAAGAACGGTCTCGCTGAAAGATATCCTTGTTGAAGAACCTGTCCTTTTTCCCTTCCTTGCAGACTGTGCAGTACTCGGTGGGAACTGTACCTTCGAGGAAGTATTCGGTCATGGTGGTGCTGCATTCCCTGGCCGGGAGCAATCCGGATTCCTTGCAGATTTTAATAGCGTACACGCCCTTCGGCCTTGAATACCATTCCCCCCCTTTGTCCTTGAGAGCATCCCTCATGAACTGGGACCAGATCGGCGCGGCAACAACTCCGCCGGCCTGCCCCCTTCCAAGAGAAACGCTGTGCCTGTCGAATCCGACCCATACAGATGCCACCAGGTCAGGGGTGAAACCGGTGAACCACGCATCCTTCCAGTTCTGCGTTGTTCCTGTTTTTCCCGCAGCCGGTTTGTCGAATCCTGCGGTTACAGCAGCCCGGTATCCTGTGCCACCCGGTCTGAGGACATCGCGCAGCATATCAACAAGTATGAAATTGGTCTCTTCGGAAAGTATTCTCCGCTCACCCTCCTTCATCTGCTTCCTGCGCAGCTCAGCTTCGAAATTGTCTATGAGGTTCCCGTCCCTGTCGAGCACATAGAGTATCGCAATGGGTGTTACTTCCCTGCCTCTGTTTGCGAGGGCTGCAAATCCCTTTGCCTGTTCGTAGGGTGAGAGCTCAACCACACCCAGTGCGATTGAGTGCACCTTCGGGAACCTTTCTTTGATATCCTTTTCGTCAGCTACGCCGAGCATCGTTGTTGAGTATCGAACGACGGTGTCGAGGCCCAGACGGTCAACTATTTTGGCAGTGACTATGTTAACCGACAATCTCAGAGCTTCCCTCAGCCTCAGTCTTCCCTTGTAGGTGCCTCCATAGTTGGAGGGTATCCACTCCTTCCCGCCGTCGAAGAAGACAACCGGGCTGTCAACGATGATTGAAGCCGGGGTGAATATCTTCGTATCGATTGCCGCCGCGTAGATGTAGGGCTTGAAGCCGGAACCCGTCTGCCTTCTGATCTGCACAGTTCTGTTGATCTGGTTATCTTCGGAAAAGCCACTCCCCCCGACCATTGCGGTGATATACCCTGTCTTCGGCTCTATGGCAATGAGTGCCCCTTCCACCTTCTGGAACTCCCCTGCGCTCTCTTCCATCAGGTAGGAGCTTTCGATAATCCTCGTTACCTCATTCAATCCGAACATGAAGGAGAGGGCATCCAGAGGGCCAAGGAGGTTTTTCTTAATGTAATTCAGCACCCTCTCTTCGTTTTTATGGGCGCTGATGTTGACTGTTTCGAGATTGAAGAGGAGGGAAAGCATGTCGAGGGAATCGATGAATCTTCTGTCGAGCGTCTCCCGTACTATGTTCGTCGTCCTCCTGTGAATTTCATTCTGCTGCGCAAGCCCCTCCCTGAGGTATTTTTCAGCGTATTCCTGCTGCGTCAGGTCAAGGGAGGTGTATACCTTCAGGCCATCGGTGTATATCCTTTCGGTGCCGTAGAGCTGTTCCAGCTTCTGCCGGACGTACTCCACGAAGTGGGGCGCTCTGTCCTCTCTCAGCATGTGCACCGATTGAGAGGGGGAGCGAAGCTGGAGCCTGAAGGATACCCAGAAGTCCTGAAAAGATTCATAGGCCTCTTGTGGGGCGATCATTCCCAGTTTCAGCATGCTCTCCAGCACCATCTCCTGGCGCTGCCTTGCAAGGAGGGGGTTTTTCAGCGGCGAGAGCCTGTTGGGCGACTGGGGAAGCCCTGCAAGAAGAGCACCTTCGGCAAGCGTCAGGTCCCCTATATGCTTGTTGAAGTAGAACTGCGACGCAGCCTCGACGCCGTATGCTCCGTGACCAAAGTATATCTGATTGAAGTAGAGGGTGAGGATCTCATTTTTTGAATATTTCTTCTCGATTTTCAGGGAAAGCCATGCCTCTTTTATTTTCCTCGTGTATGTTTTTTCCCTTCCTGTGAATAAAGTTCGGGCAAGCTGCATCGTGATGGTGCTTGCCCCCTGGGTTCGCCTTCCCGATTTGATATTTGCGATGAGCGCCCCGAATACTCTTTTCAGATGGATGCCACGATGTGAATAGAACTGGTTATCCTCTATGGCGAGCAGGGCATTGATGAGGTTTTTCGGGAGCTGCTCGAAGGTGACGGGCTCTCTTTTGACCGTGAATATTTCACTGATGAGGACTCCGTTTCGATCGTAGATCTTCGAGGGTATTTCCGGCTTGAAGTTTTCAAGGCTGGATATATCCGTCGTGTCCTCGAAAGCTGAGATGAGCAATCCAAGCCCCGATCCAAGCACGATGGAGAGAAGGAGTAGGATGAGGATAAGCGCTCTTTCCAGCCTGTTTAATTTTTTCATAGAAAGGTAGTATATTATAAATGAGGATCTGTGTTGAGGAGTTCGCTCTCAAAGAACGTTAATAAGGGTACACCGAAAAGTCAAGGACTAATAGGACTGATAACTGAGAGAACCTGCCGGCAGATAAAAAAAGACTAGCGAAACGCTAGTCTTACCGGTGACAATAGAATAGTTAACTGGGAGGGGAACTATAGGTATTGCACCGATACACCTATTGTCGGAATATTTCTCCCGATACTTTATTGCAATATAGCATTGCGGTTTTATCTTTTTTCCCCGATAATTAGGGTAAAGAACCTGGTATTTATCGGTGCCCAGAGTGAAAAAGAGTCTATGTTTCCTTGCATCAGCTTTTATTATTTCCATCAACGGTATGTGTTTCACTGCCGGTGCGGCTTTTACAGATGTTGGTAGTGATATTTTTAAAAACTATCTCTTCTATGAAGCCCTCAGGGATGCTGAAAGGAATGCCGAAGCGGTCTCTCTTGTTCTTGCCGAGGCTTCGTTTCTCCTCTCTTCTGCCCCTGTGCTGCAGGAGGGCTGGCTTGAGTCATTAAGAACCGATAAGGTCATTCGTTCAGCCTATCTTCGAACAGGCCAGGGAACCATGAAAACCGGCGAACCCTTCAGGCCCGATGAGAGTGGCAGCCGGGGCTACAGGGTAGCTGCCGATGGTCAGCTCCACTATAGCCTTGTTTCTCAGGTACCACCCTCTTTTCTTGAGGCGGTGATTGATACACGATATGTGCAGAAAGCCCTTCTTCAAAGCAGAAAGGATCTCGGTGCAGTATTCCTCTGGGAGGCTAACAGCAGGAAACGCATCATCCTCGCAGGTGATGAATCCCTCTTACATGATATCTCTGATATTAGCGGTCCCGGGGTAAAACCTTTTATGCTCATGAGGGGTCTGCACGTCGTTATCCGGACCGCGATTCAAGGCACGGATCTTTGGATTTTTTCTGTGTACCGTTTTCCGCTAGGGAGAAAATCGTTCTTCCTCTTTGGATTGATCATATTATTGATTTTTGCTATAATATTATTTGTTTGGATTATTAGAAGTATTCGAACTATCACTGAACCTGGAGGAGAGGGAATCATGGGAGCAGCGGATGAGGGGAAGGAGATCGATGTCATAAGTGAAATCGACAGTGAGATCTCTGACATAATAGAGGAAATGGGCAGTTTTACAGAAAAATCGAAAGCTGCCGGGCAGAAGGCAAAGATTGAAGAGAGGCAGAGCGAGCTTGAGAAGGATGGGATCATCATCAGGAAATAGGCAGCTTTATAATGAGAGTTACATGATCTTTCGTGGGTTTGCTTCGCTCGCAACTTTGGAGGGTATTGGCGCGGCGGATTTCATCGCCGTTTGGAGGAGCGGTGAGAAGAATAGTGATTGTTGCAGGATTGGCCCTGATTCTGCTGGGCACTTTGTACCTTCTTTTTGAAGAGGGGGTTGGGCAGCTTCCCATTGCAGTATGGAGGAAGGCGCAAATAAGGCGCCTGCCTGATCATAAAGTTGAGTCGGAATTTCTTGAACGGGTATCGCCCATTTCGCATCGGTTTGCTCGACACATCGCCATTGAGAACATGAAGATAGATTTTCTCCTTAAGTCTGTCGACGGTGAGGGTCTGGTGGGGGGGAAGACAGGCGCTTTTGATCCGCTTCGAGGTTATCAGACCGTCACACCCTACTGCCTGAAGGTGCAGCTCATTTCCAGTGACTTCTCTATTCTCTCAAGCACCGCTGAGAAAGATGTGCGGGGCTCTCTGATCGATAAAGGCATATACAGGGATGTTTTCTCAACTCCTCCCCTGCATTCAGGGGCTGTATTGTTCGATCCACTCCTTGGGGACCTCGTTATTTCACGGCTCATCGATCGTGCCCATGCCCTTCTCTTCCACTACTCAGGGGACTTCCTTGATTCGATATTTACCACCGCCATTGGGGTTGAGTACAGCGGATTTTTTATGCTGTCTCCCGGCACAATTCTCATAAATTATCCTTCTGGAGCCGATGAGGGGGATGAAGAAAAGCTGGGCTACCTGGCCTCCATCATTGCAGATGGAGGTCCGGGTGCAGTGCGCCTGAGGCTTGGGGATCGGGAGAGTATTGTTTACTATCAATCGACATCTGAAGGGCTCACCGGCTGGGTGGTGGGTCTTGTTGTTGAACGGGAAAGGGCCCATATTTCAGCTGTTGCAGTGGCGATCTTCATCCTTCAGGGGGCAACTCTTTTCTTTCTCCTTCTCTTTCTTTTTGCAACTGCGAAGCAGAGGCAGGCAGCCGGTGCCGGGGTAGTTGCCTCCATGAGACAGCGTGTCAGATTAAGCAGGATGATGGGAGTGCCCCCGGAGAAGGGAAAAGAGCCTGCGGCAGAAGTGCGTGCGGAGGCAGCCGGAGTTGTGGAAGGAGCCGGGGTTTATGTAAGTGGGGTGGTTCCGCTTGATGATGTTGAGGAATTGCAGAAGATAGAGGAGGTTGGGGAGGCGGAGGTAGCCGGCGGCATTGAGGAGCCTGATAAAGCTCTGATTGAAATGGAGCAAACCGACTTTGAGCTTCCCTGGGCAGGGGAACCGGAGAGGGAAGGTTCTATAGAACCGTCTAAGGGAGCAGAGGTAATTCCCGGGGAGGCATACGAGGGTCCTGGGAGAAGCGCTGAAGGGTATGAGGCTGCGAAAGCCATAGGAGCGGATGAGGGGACCGAAGGGAAACCCTCCGATGCGATGGTAAAGGAGAAAATAGAGGAGAAAATAGAGGAGAAAATACTGGATGATCTTAAAGAGATCGGAGAGAGAAAAAGGGGGAAGCCTTTTGCCCTTCCGGAGCTGGAATCACTGATCGAAGCCGGTGCCGGGTATAAAACCGGGCTTTCGGCTGAGGAGAGATTACAGGAAATTGATGAAATGCTTGCGAGTGAGCAGCAAAGCCCCACGGAGGGGTTGCTGACCACGGAAGGAGGCCTGCTTACAAACATCCCGGAGGAGGTTTTCAGCGAGAAGATACTGGAGCATCGTAGTGATGAGCTTTCCGATCTCATCCATACTATCGAAGGTAAAGGCACGGCCGCTACTCTCAAGCCAGGCCGGAAGAATCTGAAAGGCGTGTTCACAGACTCCATGAAGGAGCTGGGGCTTGCAAAGGGCGCCCTGTTACTCAGGGCGGAAGATGGGGTGTACAGGCCGTTTACTGTGGTCGGATTGAGTGCGGGCACATCAGAAAAGCTCTCCTTCAGCGGGAAGGAGAGGTTTTTCAAAACCATTCTCATGAGGGGTAAGGTCCTCTCCATCCAGGATCCGACCTCAGGTAGCAGGGAAATGGGGGAGAGGTTTTCTTCCGGTGATTTATCTGTGGTAAAGCGAATATTTCTTGTGCCGCTGCTCGCACTGCAAGCCCCTGGCACCACTGCCGGAGAAGAGGTCAAAGGCGGGGGGAAAATCGCTGCCGGGCCTGATGAATTGAAGGGCCTTTTCATTGCATGCCTGGCCCGGGAGGAGGAATTCAGGGCGGAATTCTTCATCGCCCAGATCCGCAAGGCTCTCGGCGC
>CAZPCG010000009.1:1775-16062 GCA_964584875.1 uncultured Spirochaetota bacterium | reverse complement strand
ATATTCCGGATGAAGAGATCTGGGAAGCCCACACGAAAAGGAAGCGGAACATGATTGCCTTCCTGCGGATAGTTATGGAGGAGAGCTACGCGGAGAAGGGCTATTCCCTGGTAAAGATCCGGAAGGTGCAGGACATGCTCAACACAAACCACCTCACCATTTGTTTCGCCAGACGATTTACTACCTACAAGAGACCAACGCTCATACTCAAGGACAGGGAGAGGCTGAAAGAGATACTGACGAATTCAGAAAAACCTGTTCAGCTCATTTTTACCGGTAAGGCCCACCCTGCCGATTCTGCAGGCAAAAACATGATAAAGGAGATAGTCGATTTTGCGCAGGAGTATGAGCTTGAGGACAGGGTCATTTTCATTGAAAACTACGACAGGAGCATCGCCGAGCATCTCGTACAGGGATCGGATGTATGGCTGAACACCCCGCTGAGGCCATTTGAGGCATCGGGAACATCGGGGATGAAGGCGGGCATGAACGGGGTGCTGAACCTCAGCGTCCTGGACGGTTGGTGGCCCGAATGCTACAACGGTAAAAACGGCTGGGCCATAAAGCCTTCGAACTTCCGCGCTAACCCGGAGCTTCGCGACATCTCGGAGGCAAACCAGATCTATGACCTTCTCGAGGAGGAGATAACTAACTTCTTCTACGATAGGGATGAGCACGAGATTCCGAGGAGGTGGGTTGAGATGATGAAGGAGTCGATCCACACGGCCCTGAAAGATTTTACCATATGCAGGATGCTTGCGGACTACTGTGAAAAAAGCTATTTGCCTGCCATTCAGGGCAGGGATAGGCTGCTTGAAAACAAAAGGGCTCTTCTGGCGGGTGTGCTGAAGAAAGCCGAAGCTGTGAAGACTTTCTGGGATAAGATTTATATAAAAGATGTTTTTATGAACATCGACGAAAAGGATGTGCTCTTTACGGAAGATGTAATTCACACGGAATGTAGTGTGTTCCTGGATGATGCCGATTCCGGTGATTTCAACGTGGAACTGTTCTACTATGTGGAGAAGGAGGATTCCTATGCGACGGTTCCGCTCCACTTTGCCGAGCGATACGGCGATAAGATGGCAAAGTACATGGGGGATGTGAAGCTGAAATCATCTGGGATTCAGAGCATCGGCATACGGCTTGTGCCCTCCAACCCCGATGTGAGGGTATTGTATCCGGAGCTCATGAAGTGGAAAGAGTACTGAGTAGGAAATATATTTTTACGTTTTGTATGATATAATAATATTTTGCAGTTATCGACTTAAAGTTATATATTTGGATTCATCCACGGAGCTATTCGATGAAGGGCACTTGAACATTTTCAAAGCCCTTGGCGATGAGAGCAGACTGCGTATACTGTTTATGTTGAAGGTGAGACCGCACAGGACGGTCGTTTCACAGATCAGCCGGGAGATCTGCGCTTTGAAGTTAAAGAAAAAAGGGCCGCACAGCGATTGAGAGGATGCTCCATGCGGGCTGATAACGGATTATGGAACCCGTATCATCTCCCTTATGCCGTAAATCGTGTCGATGTACTTTCTTGCCGATGAGTCCCAGTAGTATACCATTCCCTCGACCTTCTTCCGCACCTGGTAGAGCGCTGTCTCGTCAAGCCGCTTGAACAGCTTCATGCACCGTTCCATGGCATCGTAGAATGCACGGGGGCTGTAATCCGAAAAGAGCACTCCGTTTCCCTCAACGCCCTTTCCGGCGAACTGAAGAGGTATTACAGTGTCACGCAGACCCCCAGTTGCCCGCGCCACGACGAAGCAGCCCAGTGCAAAAGCCTCAAGCTGCGAGATACCTCCAGGCTCATACATCGAAGGCATGAGAAAAACATCTGAACATACGAGCGGTATGCATACATCCTGAAACCCTATGTTCACGGAGACGCTCTTTGGATAGTAGTTTTGTAGATGTATCAGGCTACGTGCTATTTCTGAAGCCCTCTGGTCACCCCAGGCGACTGACCCTCCGATGATCCCCTGAAAGCCAAGGTATTTAAAGATGCCCTCCGATGCTTCGAGGAGCAACTGATACCCCTTCTGCTCCGAGATTCGGTGTATCATTGAGAACAGCACCCTGTCTGGATCGATGTCGAAACCCCGCTGAAACTGGAGGAGAAGTTTGTTCCTTATGCGTATGAGAATCTCCCTCCGGACGGGATCTTCGACCTTCTCTAAGTACCTGGGTCCTTTGAGGAGCTCAGGATACATCTCCCTTATCTTTTCACGGAGCTTTGCGCTGTGGCTGACATGCTCCAGAAATGCCGGGTAGTAGGTCTCAACGAAGTGTGAATCCTTGAAGCGTTGTTTTGTTCGGGCTGAAAAATCCCTTGCAATGGCGTTATTTATGCCTATGACATTGACCAAGATGTTCTCCAGGCCGTCACTTGCAATCTCTATCTGTTTTGAATAGGAGGGGCTTACGGTGATCACCCTGTCGGCAAAACGTACACCTGCGGCCATACAGTTGATCCTGTCCGGATGCACAGGGTCTATAAAGTTATGGGCTTGCCAGTCCGGAAGATTGAAGAGGTAGAAGTGATCGAACCCCCTCTCGTAGCGGTAGTAGGAATCGAAGTACTGCCATCCAACGTTGTGAAGGATGTGGAGAAAGGTTGTGCGGCAATAGTTTGGCTTGTTGAAGTAGTACGGGTCTGTCTTAATGATGCCATTGAAGAGACCTGCGAAGGCATCATTTATGAATATGAAGAGGGGCTTGATGTCGAAGGCCACGATGAGCTCGGCGCATGCGCGGGCAAATGCAATCCTCTTTCTCAGCTTCTCCTCGGCTGTGTATCCCCAGTAGAGACCGTCGAAGAACTCGTGGTGGTCAAGCAAATAGAAGTTGATCCCGTCCACCTTGCCGTGGTGCACCCCAACCTCGTATTCGTTGTTCATAATGTAGAAGCGCACGTTTATCCCTGTATATCGTATACCGTACTTTTTCACAGCGTTCCGCATCTTATCCACGAGCTTCTCGTCGCCATGCCGGTACATGGGTGTAATGACATAAACTTCCTCTCCAAGTCCCACCAGCTCTCTTGGAAGCTCATACACAACATTTGCAAGGCCTCCGCTCTTGGAGAAGGGTTCCGCCTCTGCCGATAGGAATACGAGCGAGCCCCGGCTGTTGTTCTCCTTCAGATAAGTACCGAGCTCCCTGAGTATGGGCTGCGGGTGTTTGCACATCAGCTCAATGTAGTGCAGAAGTTTCCTCCCTGAGTGGAGACCATTTCTCGTCATGTGGAAAAAGGCGCGTTTCATACCCAGTTTCAGGAAGTCCCGGTGCCCATTCCAGAGGCTCGGTATAAGGCTCTCCTCGAGGTAGGAGACCATATCTTTGAATGATCTGGTATGGGAGGCAATTTCAAAGAAAGAGAAATTCGACCGTATTTGAGCCTCATTACCGGTTTCATAGAAGCGAATGAAGGAGTCGCAGAGAAAATGGCGGTAATCTCTGGTGGGATCGGCAACCTTTTCAAGGATCAGAAACTTCACACGGTCCGTGTAGGTCACGGTGGTGTGCAGCTTTGAGACCTTCAGCTCTTTCCCTTTATAATAATTGTAATGTCCGGTCACAGGTGAGTAGACAGGGTCGACAACTCTATAAAAGGTATCATCTTCAATCGGAAGTGATGGATTGTCAAATTGCAGCTCAACGGTCTGGTTCCCCTCTGAGAAGTTGAATATCCCTATCCAGATTTCCTCTCCACTAAATTTCATGGCTGCAGCGACGATGGTGTTGTTTGTCCAGATGAGGTAGCCTTTACCCCTCTTCTCCCTGTGAAATGAATAGGTTTCTTCGTAGAACTTCTCAAGCCCTTTATGGACCTGGTATTCAAACTGGTTCCAGTTCACATATATGTTATCGAGGAACACCTTCCATCCCTGGCCCTCTGCGCTCCCCTCGTAATCCATGATCATGTTGCTCATAAAAACGGTAAGTCCGATTGCAGCCCTCAGTCCCCGGGCACCGAAGGTGTTGAGTGCCCGCCGCTCGTCATGGTTGCCCAGGATGCCGAGCAGTTCGGTGCCAGCAGGGAGAGCCTGGGGGTAGTAGTTGTCGTAGAGGTGGTAAATTTCCCGAACATCGGTTTTCCCCTGGAAGATATTCTCGCAGATCTTGAAAAGGGCAGAATTGTACGGTATTATACCCGTGCGTGCAAGGTAGCGTTCCCGACCCCAGTAGCATTCTGCTATGTAGAGGAAAAAGTTCTTCCTCAGTTCTCTGAGCTTCTTTTCAACCCCCAGCATGATGTAGTAGTGGAAGGGTACGGCGATGGTATCCCTGCAGGCCGAATCGTAATATCCCGTTGTGATGAAGTGCTCATCCTCCCTGTCGTTCACGATGATCGTCCCCTCAACCATGTCCTCGCTGCTCCTCCTGGTGCCGTAGATGAAGGGGTAGTTGTTCCTCTTCATCATGATGGGAACGGCGTGGGCAGAATCGAACCTGATACCATCGATATCGTAGCGCTCCAGGAGGGTGAAAATCGATTTTGAAACTAACTCCCACACCTCAAACTTTCGATAGTTCAAAAGCTTTCCATCGTTCCAGCTTCCATACTGCCCGTCTGTGGCGGCCCGTGGGACAAGATCGCCACTATCGTTGTAGCACCTGACGATACAGTCTTCCGGCACAGCCGTGCTTCCCCTGTTGATGTGAGGGATAATATCAACGATGATCTTTATATCAAGTGCATGAGCCCTCTGCACCAGAGCGCAAAACTCCTCTTCGCCTCCCAGGGAGGGTTCGATTTCTGTCATGCTGATAGGTGAAAATGGAGATGGAGAGGTAGCTTCTTTTGCCCAGTCTTCCTTATTGCTCCCTCGCTTCTGCACCCCCAGGAGGTATAGTGCTGTAACCTTATAGCGGTTTTTCAGGTCTTCAAGGTGGGCCGTTAGATCTGAGAACCGGCCGAGCCGTATTACCTCCCCAAGCTCATTGAACACAAGCCCTGTGTTGCCGTTTTGATCTTTCCAGTATAACCGCGTGTGGCCATGGATGTCGGGGAAGATTTCGAGTATTATTTCTCCACGGACATCGGGAATGACGTTAATCCGTCCGCTGCATCCCCCTAGCAGCATCCACTCCTCCCCCTTCCTTCTTCTTCTGAACACCACATAGTCGTAATGTCCGAGGGAGTCGAAGTCGAGGTCTGCAAAGAACAGCCCCCTTTTTTCATCGTAGAGGAGGTCTTTATCGATGCAGTCAAGGTCCTTTTCAAGTGTGAAAAGATTGGGAGAGCTGTTCCTGTAAAGGCGGACGAAGTAATGTGTTCTATCCCGGGGCAGGTTGAACTGAAGCCTGTGAGTTGCACCCAGCATAACAGTTGTAAAATTGGTGGCCAGAGGGGCATCGAACTCCTTCGGGGCAAAGATCCTTTCCAGAATAATATTTGCGCGGTTTCGCACCTCGTGGATATCGTGCCCTGAAGCAGCAACCAGGAGGCGCACCACCTCACGCATCGACTCCACATCATCACTCTTTTTGTACCTGCGGGCAAAGCGTTCCAGAGACTTGATTGCGGCCATGGTTTTGGCGTGGTTGAAGTCGAGCTCGCTTTCAGGAAACCGGGCATCGAGCATCTCGATATGGGTCTTTCTATCTTTCGATGTGAACTTCCTAACTTTTTTCGGAACTGGAACAGCGACATACTCGAGCTCAACGAGTTTTGCAAGCCGCATGATCTCTCTGGTCAGGCTGTTGAGGCTCTGCGAAACTGATTGGGAAATCGGCTCTGTGTGCAAAAATCCTGTTTCAATGGCCCGCTCCTCAACGATGAGGAGGGATTTGAAGGCCTGGTAGAGTTTTGTTCCTCCTCTCTTATGCTCGTATGCAAGGGTATCGAATATGTTCAAACCCAGGTATATCGTTGGAATTTCAGTCCATATTGGTCCCTGGCCCACGTGGGATATGACCGCAGAGGTCTCAGAGATTGTGTGGAGGGCGGGGCTGTCGGGTTTTTCCTTGATCAATACGAGCCGCCGCTTCGTGAGATCGATGTTGTCCAGTTCCTGGAGTGACCTGTGGATGATGGCAAGGGCATTGACGATCCGTGAGGAGAGGAGGGCGTTCTTCATCAGTCTGTTTCTGATTGTCTCGTCGCCCTCAGAGATAACCCTGAACGTATCATTCTTTATGTCGATGAACCTGTAGCCAAACGACTCGAGCGGGGCACCGGCACGAAGCTGTTCGATGACATGGCCATCGGGGAAAAAGGGGAAGGCACGGTATTCCGCAAATGCCCGGGCAATTTCCTGCATAACCAGTTCGTCTATGGTGGCAAAAGCTTCTTTTTTCTCCACATTGTACAGGGATGATTGCTTCATTGCCCAGGCCATTTGATAAACCCTCCCCTTCTACATCTTTCGTTCTTTCCCAATTTTTATCTCTTCCCTGTGCTCCACCATCCTGGCAGTGATGTAGAATGCCATGATTCCGCCGTAGACAACGGATAACCAGCGTATCGTTGACTCTTCAAAATCACCTTTTCTGAGGATTGTCACGATGAAGAATATGAAGGTGAAGATAAGAGCCATGAAGGAGCGGGCCGTCGTCTGTTGTTTGATACCCGCTTTAAGCCAGAGCCAGGCCCCGAGCACGATTACCGCTGTACCGCCGATCTCAAGAATCCAGATCAGGATATTGTGTAAAGCTTCCATATTAATGTCTCCTTTCTCTCAGAAGAATGTATGAAGCACTTCTTGACCGGTAATAAAACCATCCTATCCTTGAATGGGGGTTGTGGGTCATTTTAAAGAAACCTTGATATTCTTACCCCTACCCGAAAAAACGATCTTGTCCTCTCTGGCAAGCCAGCCTAGACCCTGGTGGAGCAGTTCGCCTGAAAGATTAGTTCTTTTTTTCAGCTGTGTTATGGTCATTCCTGTGTTCTTGAACTCCAGGGACCTCCAGTCATTCAAGGCTTGCCATATTATGCCTGCCGCTTCTCCTATTTTCTCTATCATTTTCTTGTAACCTCCTTTTTCCTGTCGCTCATCCGTTGTTCCAATCCATGTTATTCCCGAGCTTCAGGTCCTCATTATTATTGTAAAACATATTCGGTCGAATGTCGAGATACAAAATCAACGGGCGCAGATTTTGTTGAGTTTGCCGAGCTCGATCAGACCTTAGTTACCCTTTTCAATTATGGTGCTGTTTATATATATTTGTGGCGAAGAACGGCCTTATTAATACAAACGCATGAAATAGTTTGTCATATAGTCACCTTTCTAAGGAGAACCGTAATGAACCGTTACATCTGCATGCACGGTCACTTCTACCAGCCGCCGAGGGAAAACCCCTGGCTTGAAGAGATTGAGATGCAGGATGTTGCCGTTCCCTACCATGACTGGAACGAGCGCATTGCCGCTGAGTGCTACGAGCCAAATGCATCCTCCCGCATCCTCGATCAGGAAAAGAAGATCATCGGCATAGTCAATAACTATGCCAGGATTAGCTTCGACTTCGGGCCAAGCCTGCTATCCTGGATTGAAAAGAAAAAGCCGGAGGTCTATGCGGCAATCATTGAAGCTGACAGGGAGAGTGCGAAGAGCTTCGGGGGCCATGGCTCAGCAATAGCTCAGGTATACAACCACATGATCATGCCTCTTGCAAACCGAAGGGACAAGCTCACCATGGTAAGATGGGGGATAAGGGATTTTAAACACCATTTTGCCAGATTACCCGAGGGCATGTGGCTGCCCGAGACTGCCGTTGACACCGAAACCCTTGAGGTCATCGCAGGAGAGGGGATTCGTTTCGTAATTCTTTCACCCTACCAGGCAAGCCGTATCCGCAGAGCAGGGGAGAAGAACTGGAGTGATGCAAAGGATGGAAAGATCAATACGAGGATTCCCTACCTCTGCAACCTTCCCTCAGGGAATAGCATAAGCGTATTTTTCTATGATGGTCCCATATCCCACGACCTGAGCTTTGGCAGACTTCTTGCGGATGGAAAGACCTTTGCAGATCGGCTTATAAACGGTTTTACGGGGGAGGAGGCTCCACAGCTCGTGCACACGGCGATTGATGGGGAAACCTACGGCCATCACCGCCGCTTCGGTGACATGGCCCTGGCCTTCTGCCTGCACTACATCGAAACGAACGAGCTTGCCAGGCTCACCGATTACGGTGAGTATCTGGAGAAGTTTCCCCCCTCTTTCGAGGTGGAGGTTGTGGAGAATAGCTCCTGGAGCTGTGCACATGGGGTTGAGAGGTGGCGGGACAACTGCGGTTGCAGCACCGGTATGCATCCCGGCTGGTACCAGAAGTGGAGGGCCCCCCTCCGCAATGCCCTGAACTGGCTGAGGGAGAGCATTGCGCCGATGTATGAGCGGGAGCTGTCGCTTCTTCTGAAAGACCCATGGGCTGCACGGGACGACTACATCGGAGTTATCCCCGACCGCTCCCAGGAAAGTGTGGAGAAGTACTTCAGCGCCCATGCAGTTGGGGACCTCACCAGTGATGAGAAGACGAAGGCCCTGAAGCTTCTTGAGATGCAGCGTGCATCTATGCTCATGTACACCTCCTGCGGCTGGTTCTTTGATGACATCTCGGGGATCGAAACAGTGCAGATAATCCGCTACGCGGCGCGTGCAATTCAGCTTGCTGAAGACGCTGGAGTGGTCAGGCTTGAGCCGGAGTTTGTACGCATGCTGTCAGAGGCGAAGAGCAACGTTCGGGAGCTGGAAAACGGGGCAGTAGTCTATGAGAAGTATGTGAAGCCTGTGCGGATTGACCTACTTGACGTGGGCGTGCACTATGCAATATCCTCCCTTTTTTATGACTATCCCCGGAAAGCTGAGATTTACTGTTACACCGCAGAGATCATCAAACAGGAGAAGATTGAGGCAGGGAGGCTCAAGCTCCTAACCGGTCAGGCTCAAATTACATCGAATGTGGTTGGTAGCGGGAACGTAGTCAACTATGCAATCCTCCACCTCGGTGATTACAACCTGAACGGGGGGGTGAAGGAGCGCATGAGTGATGAGGCCTTTTCCGCAATGGAGTCCGAGATAAGGGAGGCCTTCGAAAGGGGAGATATCCCTGAGGTTATACGAAGGATGGACAGGCATTTCGGGGAAGAGACGTACACACTGGGAGACCTTTTCAGGGATGAGCAGAGAAATATACTGACACAGATTCTCCAGCCCACGAAGAAGGAGATAGAGAGCTCTCTGCTCCAGACCTACGAGAGCTACTACCCAATCATGAAGATCATGAACGAGATGAATGTTCCCCTCCCAGAGGCGTTTAGCGTTACCGGTCAGCTCATACTCAACACGAGGATACAGAGCCTGCTTGAGGAAGATAGCATTGACCTCGAGGATATCAGGAGAGCTGTTCAGGAGATAAAGAGGTTCTCCTTCACGGTTTATAAGAGGGACATCGGGTATGCCGCAGGGATAAAGGTGACCTCCCTTATGGAGATGCTGTCAAAAACTCCAGAAGATGTGGAACTCATACAAACAACAGCATCACTGCTCGAAGTCATTCGGACCCTCGCCGTCGAGCTGAACCTCTGGAGAGCGCAGAACCTGTACTTCGATCTCTGCGAGCGCTACCGGTCTGCTGTCAGAACAAAATCAGGAGATAAACAGCCAAAGGAGTGGCTGGCTCACTTTGCCAGGCTGGGGGATCAACTTTCTGTTCGATGCACGTGAGGCAGGTGCAGGATGTTCATAGGACAGGTTAATGATTGTGGGTATGGAATATGAGGGGGCGATCATGATGCAACTTAAGAGAAAAAGCGGCATTCTTCTCCACGTTACCTCCCTGCCGTCTCCCTTCGGCATCGGTGACATGGGGCCCGATGCCTTCAGGTTCGCCGATTTTCTCCATGGGGCCGGGCAGAGGGTATGGCAGGTCCTGCCGTTGAATCCCACCAGGGTGGAGCTCGGCAACTCACCCTACAGTAGCCCTTCCGCCTTTGCAGGAAATCCGCTGCTCATCAGCCCCATCTTGATGGTGAGAGAGGGGTACCTGTCAGGTTCCGATATCAAAGATACGCCAGGCTTCCCGGCTGAGAGGGTGGATTATCCGCTGGCGTTGAGGTACAAACAGGGCCTATTTAAGAAGGCCTTTGCTTGCTTTTCGGGGAGGGGGCACCGGGATTACGGCTACCTGCAGTTCTGCGGCGAGAATGCCTTCTGGCTCAATGACCATGCCCTTTTTGAGGCACTGAAGGTGAAGCTTGGGAGCAGTATGTGGAACGGCTGGACGGAGCCCCTTCGCGACAGGGAGAAGGGGGCTCTTGAAGCGGCGGAAAAAGAGCTGAAGAAAGAAATCGAGGAGGTAAAATTCTTCCAGTACATCTTTTTCCGGCAGTGGTCTGCACTGAAGCGTTACTGCAACTCCCTGCGCATCCAGATCATCGGTGACATTCCCCTGTATGTAAACCATGCAAGCTCCGATGCCTGGGCAAACCCCGGTCTCTTCAAGCTCAGCAGTAGCAAGGCTCCCATGAGTGTTTCCGGTGTTCCCCCTGACTATTTCAGCAAGACGGGGCAGCTGTGGGGAAATCCTATATATCGATGGACACACCTGAAGCGTGATGGGTACTCCTGGTGGGTCAGACGGGTTACACATAACCTGAGGCTTTTCGATTGTGTCAGGCTGGATCACTTCAGGGGCTTTGCCGGGTTCTGGGAGGTACCTGCCCACCACGAAACTGCCCGGAAAGGGAAATGGGTGCGCGGTCCCGGGGAGGATCTGTTTACCACCCTTCTGGACCACTTCTCCTTCCTTCCCTTCATTGCCGAGGATCTCGGTCACATAACGCCGGATGTGAGGGAGCTGAGGGATCGCTTTGGATTCCCCGGTATGCGCATACTCCAATTCGCCTTCGGAAAGAGCCCATCGTCTGATCTGCACAAACCGCATAATTACACGGAAAACTGCGTTGCCTACACAGGCACCCATGACAATCAAACCCTCATGGGCTGGCTTTTAGAGAATCATGGGGAGTCTCCCCTGGCAAGGGAGCAAATGGTCCTGGCAAGAGAAAATGCCCTGAAGTACATAGGGCACAGGGGACGGGTGAGCAGAGGTGTGCGGTGGGAGTTCATTCGCCTGCTTATGATGTCATCCGCTTTTCTTGTCATCATCCCAATGCAGGACGTGTTGGGCGTGGGCCAGGAGGGGAGGATGAACCGCCCTGCCATCCCCGTGGGTAACTGGGAGTGGAGGATGGCAAAGGGGAGGCTCGGGGGTTTGCTGCAGGAGAGACTTCTGGGAATGACCGAATTGTACGGGAGGAACTGATAGATCAAAAAGCCGTACGCGATTCGGGTGCTGTAAAACGATTTCGGATATTAGAGGGGCTTACGGGGCCATCATGTACGCGACCATATGGGTCGTCATCGTCATTGACAGGTTTCTCGAGAGGCGGAAACCGGGTTCCTACCAGAGGAGAATTCATGTAACGGCAAAAAAATATGGTTCACCCGGCTAATGCGTACCTAATGCGATTTTAAAAAGGAAACCTGTAAAGGAGAAAGGTATACCGTTTGAACATGCTCTTGCTTCTCCAGAAGTTATCCACGTCGTATCGAAGGGGATTGGGCAGTATTGTAAAAAGCTTTCTGAGCTCATCGGTAGAGAGCTTCCCGACACTCTTTTGGTAGTGGTGTATGGAAGCTGCCTCTATGCCGTACACCCCCTTGCCCCACTCAACATAGTTCAGGTAAAGTTCAAGAATCCTGTCTTTCTTCATGATGAGATCCATCTCCATGGCTATGAGGAGCTCTATGTATTTTCTCAGGTATGATTTATGGGGGATGAGGAAGAGGGTGCGGGCAAGCTGCATGGTGATGGTGCTGCCTCCATACCTGGAGCTGCCGATCCTTTTGTTGATCCTGTATGCTTCGACGAGGGCTGCCACATCGACACCGTGATGGGAATAGAACTTGTAATCCTCGATCTTTACAGCCATTCGCCGTGCATTCTTCGGGATATGCTTCAGGGGTAAATACTTGACTGGCGTTATCTTATGGTGAAAGAACAACCTCCGATAGAGCATCAGTGATGTTGTCGGTGGATTGACATAAGAGTATAAAATGGATAGAACGAAAATGACCCCGAAAAGCGCTCCATGAAAGTACAGGAGAGCTTTAATGATAACAATGCCTGTCCTCTTCGACAGGAGAATCGGATTGATTCTTTTCAGAGCATCGATCATCCGGGCATACCTGTATCGAGGCAGGACGCTGTTCTTTTTCTCCATCCTGTTTCCTTCCCCGGGATTGATTTGATCACGTGTCCTTTTTCAAACGTTTCTTCAACACAAAGCCCGCACCGAGCAGCACGGCACCGAGGACAGCCATGATAGAGGCTGTTTTTTTCGGCAGGAAACCAATGATCAAAGCGGTTATGCCCGCAATGACCAGCACCGTTCCTACAATGAGGATTATCTCAAACATATCTTCTCAATTCACCTCTCTAAAGGCTAATTAATATAAACGCATTTTCTATTTTTACATGTCATTGCGAGCCCCGATTTCAATCGGGGCGTGGCAATCTCACAATTTCGAACTCCCATGGCAAGAAATTATTTCGCATTCAAAATATTACAAAACTGTAATTTTCAGGAAAGCTTCCTGTAAGTATACCCTCCTATATTGATAATCAAGATTAACTGGCTGCCGGGGGCATAGAAAAGCGTCACCCTCCCCCTCCCCCGGCTGCTGGAATATCCTGTAAACTTTCATTTTCAGGAGGACAAAATGTCTCACAGAATGTCACATAGAATGGCTCATAAAATGTTTCTAGAAAGATTTCTAAAATCCAAGAAGATGCTACTTGTAAATGCGCTCATGTTATCTGTGATCATGGCACTGTTTATCGCAACAAGTATCCATGGTTCAGGTCCCATGAGGGTAGCTGCCGGCCGGTCGGAAGCCGGGATAAATGCGGTAGAACCTGCACAGACCGTAAGCGGTAACGATGCGCTGGAGAGCCTGCAGCTTGCATCAAGGTCGGTTGCGCAAAAAGTGCTGCCTGTGGTGGTTGAGATAGATGTGGTGGACCTGGTCAAACAGCAGGTAATGCCTTTTGAATCTCCCTTTGACTTTTTCTTCGGACCGCAGAACGACAACAAGGCGCCGAAGGAGCGGGAGTTTAAGCGCTACGGTATCGGCTCCGGGGTCATTGTCAGGAGAACGGGAAATAAGGTCTACGCGCTAACCAACAGCCATGTGGTAGGTGAGGCTGATGAGATCAGTGTGAAGCTGAACGATCGCAGGCAGTTCAAGGCAAAGCTCGTGGGAAAGGATGAGAAGAGGGACCTCGCCCTCGTGGTCTTCGAAACTGGGGATACTGTCCCCGTTGCCGAACTCGGGGATTCTGATCAGGTGCAGGTTGGGGATCTGGTGTTTGCAGTGGGGAACCCCATGGGTTTTGAATCCACCGTGACCATGGGCATAGTCAGTGCGGTGGGGAGGAAGGCACTGGCAGGCACTGGCATCGGCAACTTCACAGACTACATCCAGACCGATGCCGCAATCAATCAGGGAAACTCCGGAGGCGCACTTGTGGACATCAAGGGCAGGGTCATTGGCATCAACACCTGGATTTCCTCTCCATCAGGAGGGAGTGTCGGCCTGGGGTTCACCATACCCATTAACAATGCCAGGAAGGCAATAGAGGATTTCATTTCAGGTGGCAGGGTAGAGTACGGGTGGCTCGGCGTTAGCATAGGCAACCCAAGTGAGGAAATGAGAGTCGACCTTGCTGTGGGCCAGACAGGTGGCTCCCTGGTTTACAGTGTATACAGAGGATCGCCTGCGGATAAGGCGGGAATGCTGCCAGGGGATTTCATAACCAGGGTGAACGGCGAGGGAGTTGCGGATTCAACCAATTTCCTGTTGATGGTGGCGAATCTTCCGCTCAACAAGGCTGCCGATTTCGAGCTGATGCGGTATGGGAAGACATTGAGTATTTCTGTGAAGATAGCGAGGAGAAAAGAGGATAAAGAGATACAGGAACAGGCCAGGGACCTCTGGCCTGGTTTGGCTGTTGTGAAGATTACCGAGGACATACAGAGGCAGCTCAGCCTGCCGAAGAGGCTGGGAAATCTGGTGATCGCGAATGTCGATGAGGGGAGCCCTGCTGCCATATCCGGTCTGAAGCCGGGGGACGTGATCATTGACATTGGCGATACGGAGACAAAAAGCCTCATCGACTTCTACAGAGCGGTTAATGACAGGAAAATGAAAGAGCTCCTGTTCCGCATTTACAGGCAGGGCAACGAGCTGATAATCGGTCTTGTTAG
>CAZPCG010000009.1:0-1675 GCA_964584875.1 uncultured Spirochaetota bacterium | reverse complement strand
GCGCACCGCCTGACGGACAGCCGTGTGACGGACCCATGCACAACGCTGGGCGAAGACGCCCGCAATGGTGGGATGGGATGTCCGGATGCTCAGAGCATCTCCTCGAGCATCCGGGCAACCGTCTCGTCGCTGTGGTCGATGGGGTTGTAGCTCCTGCTCCCCCCCTTTGAGTGCTTCACTATGAAGGGTATGTCCTCGGTTTTCACTCCGTAGCTGCCAAGCTTCATCGATACCCCAAAATTGCCCACAAGCGCTCTGA
Source organism: uncultured Spirochaetota bacterium (assembly GCA_964584875.1). Lineage (GTDB taxonomy): Bacteria > Spirochaetota > B62-G9 > B62-G9 > DRHN01 > CAZPCG01. The sequence goes on along the minus strand of CAZPCG010000009.1, from coordinate 1,416 downwards.
AGACCTCGACAGCGTCGGGAGTCCCTGCAAGCAGCCTTCCGATTTCAGTGTACTTATTCCTGCAGGCGGGGTAGTTGTACTCAATAACCTTTGGCATGACGATAGCACAGGCCTTCCCATGGGGGATGCCAAACCTGATGCCAAGTGGGTGGGAGAGGCCGTGTGCAAGCCCAAGCCCGGCATTGACGAGGGTGACACCACCGTAGAGAGATGCGAGGGACATTGCTTCACGGGCTTCAAGGTCATCCGGGTTTTTGTATGCCCTGAAGAGGTATTTTCCTGCAAGCTCTATCCCCTTTCGGGCAAAGAGGTCGGTGACCGGCCCTGCATTCTTCGATGTATAAGCTTCGAGGTTCTGGATAAGAGCATCGAGTCCGGTGTCCGCTGTAACCTCTGAAGGCACGCTGAGCGTAAGCGTTGGGTCTATGAGCGCTACATCTGGAACCATGAACTGGCTTCTTATGCTCTTCTTGAAGGTTTTGTCCCTGCTTGTAATAACCGCATTGTTCGTTATTTCCGAGCCTGTTCCTGATGTTGTGGGAACTGCGATGCAGGGTATGGAGGGGCTTTCGAATGCCCTGCCCTCCCAGTAATCTTTTACCTCCCCACCGTTTGTAGCCATGATCGATGCCGCCTTTGCCACATCAACGACGCTCCCTCCCCCTACGCCGATGACAACGTCTGGTGCTATCTGTATGACCTTTTCAGATACATCTCTGACCAGAAGCTCGTCCGGGTCGTGGGTGATTCCACTTATTTCATGTACATCGATGCCCTTTGCGCTGAGAATTTCAAACACCCTTTTGTAGTTCCCGCTTCGGTGCAAAGATGCGCCGCCGTAAATGAGTACGGCCTTTTTACCGAATTTCAGGGCGTAGTCTCCGAGCTCTTCGACGGTATTTGATCCATACAAAACAGTTTCAGGCACCTTGAGTAATGATTTCAGGCCGTATACACTCATCTTTAACCCTCCTTCAGCACCTTCTTTATCCCCGTAAAAGGACATAATCAGAGTTAAAAATGTCAGAGTACTTTATTTACATTATTTTTGAATGATGCTGAATTTCAGGATAATGCTGAAAGAGAGTTGTCGGCTACACCATTATGGTATCAGCTGAATATTATTTTACACCCTCCCCTATCCCCTCCCTAAAGGGAGGGGAAGACTAAAACTATAGTTGCTTATTATATTTGGGTCATACGGAAAATGAGCAGGGGGTGTGCGGCATGAACCTCGGTATTGCAGACAGAGTTGCCCTCGTGTGCGGCGCAAGCAGGGGAATTGGAAGGGACTGCGCCATAACTCTTGCAACCGAAGGTGTGCGGACTGTGCTGCTTGCCCGCAGCGAGAAGGACCTTGCTAGCTGCGCCGGTGAAATTGAGGAGGGGGGCGGCAAGGCATGCTATTTTCCTGCT
>CAZPCG010000008.1:15334-16106 GCA_964584875.1 uncultured Spirochaetota bacterium | reverse complement strand
GCGCCGCATACACGCTGTTGTAAGCGGAGAGGTACATAATAAAACTGCTGACGGTAAAGATGGTGACTGCTATAAGAGAGCCCACTGACATATATCTGGTAAAGGCGACAGCGGGGACGAAACCGCAGAGAGCAAAAAGTGCTGCAAGGGGGTTGATGGCCAGGGCAACCCCAAGGGCTGCTCCCACTCCCTTTCCACCCCTGAACCTCAAAAAGGGTGTAAAACTATTCCCCAGAATAACGGTTATACCGAGGAGCATCCTGAAAAGCCCAACATTTGAATAGTACAGGGAAAGGAAAAAGGCCGCTGCAAAGGCTTTTCCCGCATCGATGATGAGTACTATAGCGCCCAGCCCGATCCCCTCCATCCTCAGCACGTTTGAGAACCCTATGTTTCCACTGCCGCAGTTCCTTATGTCTCTCTTTCTGAATAACTTAACAATGATGTACCCGGTGGGAATGCCGCCGATGATGAAAGCAGCAGCAAACAGCGCTATATGCAGCAGTATGGTCATTTTGCCCTCAGATTAACATCCAGTGGTACTCCACGAAAATCATAGGCAGCCCGAATTGAGTTCTGTAAGAATTTTTTAAGATTATCGTTCCGCTGCTCGGACTTCCGGACGAAAAACTCGAAGCGGGGAGGTGATATACCTCTCTGAATTGCATACTTAACATCATGACGGTACGCCCGAAGCTCCCTGATGAGACCGTTCAGCTCACTTGTTTTCACTGCTTTGTGATAATTATTGTACACCTTTATAATATTTTTC
>CAZPCG010000008.1:12420-15324 GCA_964584875.1 uncultured Spirochaetota bacterium | reverse complement strand
TTATTATACCCTGTTTTTGCAGAGACGACCACGGTATCAGCGAAATCAATATGGGGGAAATCTGCGTACAGTTTTGATATGAACTCCTTCTCGTTCCGGTATAGCCCCTGGGCAATGTCCCATTTGTTCGAAGCGATGACAAGCCCCTTCTTATTCTCCACGATTATAGATGCGATTTTCTTATCCTGCCTGGTGATTCCTTCACAGGCATCGATAACAAGAACGGCTAAATGGGAGCTCTCGATTGCCATCCGGGCACGGAGGAGGCTGTAAAATTCGATGTTCCCACTGACCTTTTGCCTCTTTCTCAGACCAGCTGTGTCAATAAATTTAACTGTATGACCGCCGAACACCATGGTCTCATCAACGGTATCCCTCGTTGTGCCGGGTGTTTCCATGACTATGGATCTGTTTTTCCCGACCACGAGATTGAGAAGTGATGATTTCCCAACATTCGGTCTTCCTACGATTGCAACTGAAACGGCCTTCCCTGCGCCCGTCTCCTCCGAAAATTCACCGCCTGTTTCTATTTCCCGCTCGATCGAGCCCTGATAAACCTCAGGCTCCGTATCGGCCGTGGCGGTGTGCCCGGATCCCCTACTGGATTGGATGATGCGGGATACAAAAGAAGCGATTCTCTCGATAAGAGGCTGAATATTTCTTCCATGAAGAGCCGAGAGGGGAATAGGGTCTTCGAAACCAAGCTCAAAGAAATCGTAGTACTGCTTCAGCCGCTCATCGTTGTCAACCTTGTTCACAACAAGAATGACAGGTTTCCCGCTCTTCCGCACCACTTCTGCAAGGTCATGGTCCTCACCGCTCAAGCTCATAACGTCGCAGGTGAAAATAATAACATCAGCCTCCTCAATGAGCCTGTTGTTGAGTTCTCTGGTGATGGAGTGGATGACGTCTTTTGATCTGAGGTACCCTGCAGTGTCGGCAAGCCTGAAATGCACACCCTCCCAGAAGACAGTTTCATAGTTAATGTCACGAGTGACGCCCGGTTCTTCTGAAACGATTGCCTTTCTCTGACGGATCAGCCTGTTGAAGAGGGAGGATTTTCCAACGTTTGGCTTCCCGACGATAGCAACAGTTGGGATCATAATGCCCCTCATATTATCGGAAGTAGTCTTCCAGGTGTTTGAACATTCGAGTCATCTCATTTCGAATGTAGGTCCCAATCTCTTTCTTCAATGCGAATTTAAGGCACCGGATTGCTAAGGCCTGGGCATCCTTCATTGAAGAATGGATGATGATGTCCTTCACCACAGGTATAATCATGGAACTCATGCTCAGCTTCCTGTAACCAAGGCCTATGAGGAGCAGTGAGTAGAGCGGGTTTCCAGCCATTTCACCGCAGATGCTGATGTCAAGTCCGCTCTCTGTAGCAGTCTTATAGATCGAACTCAAGGAGCGAAGTATTGCCGGGTGAATTGGATCGAACTGGCTTGCAACCATTCCATTCCCCCGGTCTATTGCGAGGGTGTACTGAATCAGATCATTTGTGCCAACACTGATGAAATCGATGTACTCAGCAAACCTGTCCAGAAGAATCACACTCGAAGGCGTCTCGATCATAACACCTACTGGTATTTTTTTATGATGGGGGGTACCGCTTTTCCTCAGCTCCTCCTCACAGCTTTTAAGGATGCTCAATACTTCCCGAAGCTCGTCAACATCACTCACCATCGGAATCATCAGTCGTGCATTCCCGGCATGGGCTGCCCTGAGTATTGCCCTCATCTGTGTTTTTAACAGATCGGTGTGAGCAAGGGCGTACCGTATACCCCTCAAACCGAGGAAAGGGTTGCGCTCCTCGTAGTAATTCATATAAGGCGGTTTCTTATCGCCACCTATATCGATGATACGTATGGTTACTTCATTGGGATGGAGTTTCCTTACCACCTTCTGGTATATCTGAAACTGGTCATCCTCCCCGGGTGCCTCCTTCCTGTTGAAGAAGATGTACTCTGTTCTGAACAAACCTATCCCCCTGCATCCGCTGCCCATAACGAGATCAAGCTCTTCCTCAAGATCCATGTTTGCCAGGAGGTTGACTTCAAGGCCTTCTTCCAAAATGCAGGCCTTTTTCTCAATCCTCTTAAGAATCTTCTCGTAGCTTCTCTGGCTCTCCTCCTTGTGCCTGTACACCCGAAGTGTATCTGCCTGAGGATTGACAACGACGGTCCCAATCGTGCCGTCTACTATGATACTGTCCCCGGTCAATACGCTGGGAGTAACATCACTGATACCGACAACTGCCGGGATCCTCAGGTCCCTGGCCATGATTGCAACGTGGGAGGTTGGGCCGCCGATCTCAGTCACAAAGGCCTTCACGTTCTTCTTGTAATAATCAACCACCTCGGGGGGCGAGAGGGTGTGGGCCACAACAATGGTATTTTCTCCCACTTCTGGAGGTTCCTTGTCCTCACTGCCCAGCATGTTTTTAAGCACTTTATGCCCGATGGAGATGAGATCCGGTGCCCTTTCCTTGAAATAGTGAATCTCAGAGGCCTGCAGCTTCCCGGCCATTTCATGGATTACTTCGTTGAAAACCCATTCTACGTTACGATAGCTCTCCTTTATCTTTTCTCTCACTCTTTCACGTATCACAGGATCGTCGAGCATGAGTATGGTTGTATCAAGGTATCCTGTCTCGACTGTGGATTTGTTGAGGACGAGCTGGGTTTTAAGCTCCTCAAGCTGGCCTTTTGTTTTTGCAAGGGCTGTCTCGAGCTTTTCAATCTCAGATGAAATCGACTCCACCTTCTGATTAATGTTATACTTTGGGATGAATATACTCGACTTCAGTATGACAACTGCCTGCCCGATGGCTATCCCACCCGAGCCCGGTATTCCCTTGAAGAACCGCTCCATGATTACATGACCTTCCGTCTGTTATGA
>CAZPCG010000008.1:0-12410 GCA_964584875.1 uncultured Spirochaetota bacterium | reverse complement strand
AATTATATCCCCTCTAGGAAATATACATGAAATATTTATTCTTAACAATTGCCATTTTAGCCTCGATACTGGCAAGCGCACTCGGCATCGTCTTTTACTCAAGCTACGCCCTATGGTTGAATACGAGGGATGAGGTCATCGATCGTCTGGTAAATCTCAGGAGTTTGCTTGCGGAGAAGACAAATAACCCCGTTTCGCTCACACCATCGCTGCGTCTGGTAAACAGTACCGTCCTTTACGACCGCCATATGAGGGTTATCGGTGAATTCTCCGATGGAAGGAGGAGTATTCTCCCACTCCAGGAGGTACCTCCTATGCTCGTCCAGGCGGTTCTTATCATGGAAGACAGTAAGTTCTATCTCCACAGGGGTTTTGATCTCAAAAGAATGGCAGGAGCAATGGTTTCAAATATCAGAACCCTATCATTCTCCCAGGGAGGAAGCACCATTACCCAGCAACTTGCAAATATACTCTTCACCGACAGCAGAAAAACCATCAGGAGGAAGATATACGAATTTTTCTGTACCCGTGAAATAGAAAGGAGGTTCAGCAAGGATGAGATTCTCAGCCTCTATCTGAACTCAATTTACCTCGGACACCACAATTACGGTATTGAGAACGCATCCCGGTTTTACTTCAAAAAAGTGGTATTCGATCTTGACATATTCGATGTGTCCCTGCTTGTCGGGATGATTCCAAACCCGGCAAGGTTTTCGCCACTAACCCATCCATCCAGATGCAGGAGAAAGCAGATGATAGTTCTCAATGAACTTATCCAGCATGAGATGGCAGACCCAGGCTACCTGAAGGACGAACTCGAAGGGTACTGGGAGAGTTTCAGCAGGATTGAACACAACCCAACCATCTCATTCTGGAGCGTTGAGGAAAACAGGGCGCCCTATTTCGTTGAATATGTACGACAGTACCTGGTCGAGGAACTTGGGGAGGAGATTACAAGAGGCAAAGAGCTGCGGGTTTACACCACCCTTAACCTTGAGAAACAGCTCATTGCCGAGCAGGTTTTAAAAGAGGGCCTGAGCATGCAGAATGAAAAGTTGCAGCGTGGACAGTGGCATAATCCCGAGGGTGACCCAGGGCCGGAGGTTGAGGGCGCCCTTATTGCAATTCACCCCAGAAGCGGGGCGATACTGGCCATGGTCGGCGGGAGCGGGTACATCTTTGAAAACCAGTTCAACAGGGCTGTGTCATCCTTGAGACAGGTTGGTTCTTCCTTCAAGCCTTTTGTCTATGCAGCGGCTTTTGAAGAAAAAGGATACACCAGAGATTCCATTTTCATTGACAGACCAATTGAAATACGCACCCGCTCCGGTGTCTGGAGACCTCAGAACTATGAAGATGACTACTATGGCAGGGTAACACTTGAGTTTGCGATGAAGAAGAGCCTGAATTCCGTTGCGGTTCAGCTGCTGCAGGAAACAGGTCCCGATCCAGTTATCAGGATAATCGCCCGGGCCCTTGATTTTGACGATGAAGAGGCACAAAAGCGGTTCAAACCTTTCCCCTCCCTTGCCCTCGGTGCTTACAGCTTTTCACCCCTGGAGTTCGTACGGGCCTATTCAATATTCCAGAATGGCGGTGAGAAGGTATTTCCCCATGCCGTGGTCAGGGTTGAGGACAGGAATGGTCGGGTGATCATTGACCTGGAGCGGGACATTAAAAAGATGAAAACCGAGTATGATCTTGAGAACAGGCTCCGGGTCATCCAGCCTGAAACGGCCGAGAAGATCAATGAACTGCTTGGCGAAGTTCTGAAAAAGGGGGGCACTGCGTATAATGCCGTGCGCTCATCCGGTTTGACCATCGAAGGTTACGGAAAAACGGGCACAACCAACAACTATACAGATGCCTGGTTCATTGGATACACCAGGGACACCGCAGTGGCAGTATGGGTTGGTTTTGACGACCCCTCTTATTCGCTTGGTGAAGGGCAGGCCGGTGGGGCAGTTGCAGCCCCAATATGGGCAGAATTCATGAAAAGGGCCTTCTGGAGGGAGGAGTAGCAGGAGTAGTTGAGGCCATGGTTTGCGCTAAATGCCTTTTCAATTCCCGGCGATAAATATATACTGGTGTTATAGTTTGCGGGGGAGTACCCGGTGAGCCTGATTCAACCGACACTGCTTTTATCTTTTACTTTTGAGTACCTGCTTCTACATTTATGGCTGCGCGGTACGCTACGAAAAAATGTCGAATTGCCGGCAGGACCAGACGGAAGATGAAAAGACTTTTTTTACTTTTTACAGCAGCCGCCCTTCCCTTTCTATTTTTCTCGTTTCTCGTGACACATGACCGGTCCACACCGAATTCTTTGACCGTTCTGTATGAAAGGGACCTGCCTGAAAAAGATGTACTGGCGTATCACTTTTCCAATATGCTGAGGGTAAGGGGATATGAGGTGCGTGAAGGTACGTTTGCACAAGGGGAGATCGATTCCTTCCTGATTTCTAACCCTTCAGCGCTTTTTCTGACTCAACAAAGGCTCGCCATCAGCCTGTTTACCCTTCATGAGTATGATTGCCTGCTCGTCAAGGTAGCCGTTGCGCATCCTCGCAATCCTCTAAGCGGTATCACCGAAGCTGAGTTTTCCGCTCTGCTTGAAAGGGACATGCTGGGAAGCAGGGCAGTGGCAGAAAAGGTGGAGCGCGGCAGGTTGCCTGTTGGGGTTATCTCCTACAGTGATTTGAGCTTGAAAATGAAACCCCTCAGTGTTGATGGTGTATTTCCCTCTCTTGTGGCTATCAAAAATGGTAGCTATCGTGGTGCCCTTAGAGTATATGTGTATACAGGGGAGAAAAATTCCGTTTTAGATGACGAATCCATAACCTATGAATGCGGGCTGTGGCTGAAAAAGTCATTTTCACTTATTGCCGGCGGTGATATAATGCTCTCAAGGGGTACGGAGAGGTACATAGAAACGTACGGCCCAATCTATCCATTCATTCGCATAGCGGAGGAGATAAGAAAGCATGATATAGCCTTCGCAAACCTGGAGTCACCAATATCAAAGAGGGGAAGCAGGTTCCTGCCAGATAAGGGTATCTATTTTCGAGCCGACCCCTCTGTAGCGGAAGGGCTGAAGTACAGTGGTTTCAACGTCTTTTCCCTTGCAAATAATCATTCTCTTGACTGGGGTGTCGATGGCATAACAGACACCATCGATATTCTGGAAGAAAATGGTCTTAGATATACTGGAATTGGGAGAAATCGCCAGGAGGCGTTTCGTCCAGTAACCTTTTCAATGAGCGGCACCAGAGTAGCGATTATCTCCTTCAACGATATATACCCATTCAAAATTACTGAAAGCAGCGGCAGAACCATGACCACCCTGACACTGGACTCCCCGGATCTGAAGGCTGAAATTGCAAGATTAAAGAATAACTGCGACATTCTAATCGCTTCCCTGCATACGGGTATTGAATACGTAAGACAGCCCGAACCTGAAAAGGTCGAAAAAATGAAAAGGCTAATAGAATACGGGGTTGATATTGTCATCGGCAGTCATCCGCATGTCGTTCAGGATGTAAAAATCTACAATGGAGGTTTGATAGCATACAGTCTCGGCAACCTCATATTTGATCAGAGCTGGTCGAATGAGACGAGCGTGGGGTTACTGCTTGAGGTCGCCTTTATAGGAAAAAAGCCGATATACTACAGGCTTCATCTGGTTTCCATCAAAGACGCCCAGGCCCGGCTCGGATCGATTGAACCGTCGCTCGGCAGAGCATCATTCCTCACCAGGGAGAAGAGATCCTATGAATACGTTAAGAACTAAGTATCTCATTCCATTTATAATCACTCTCCTTCTTGCAATTTACTATATGCTTGTGTCTCTCAACGTGGTGAACCAGGTTATTATGGCAGAGAACGTTACAGTGCTCATGGTTCTTCTCATTTCGGTGTTTCTATTCCTTCTTGGAAGCGGCCTTGAACGAAGCATCCAGACAGTTAAGAACATCCAGGAGAATATCAGTGTCAATATCAGTGCAGGAAAAGTGGATGAAGTGCCGGTTTTGAAGGACGTCGGCGATATTGAAATGTGCCGGTACTTCGTTGGCATGCAGAACTATTTCAACAGCGCCTTAAGGTGGGAAGAGCTTTTAAACAAGATGCTCGTGGCTACAGCCAGGGTAACCCGTTCAGAGCGTGCTTCAATCATGCTTCATGACAGGAGAAATGATGAACTTTGGATTTATAAGACCCTTGGATGGGAGAGTCACGAAGTACAGGTAGGGAGGAAAATGAGAAGCAAACCCGGAGAGGGGATTGCGGGGAGGGTTTTTCTGGATGGCAAGCCTTTGTTCGCAAATGAAATAGAGGATTTTGAAGATTTTGAATTGAAAGACAAGTATAAATCTAAATCCTTCATATCTCTTCCCATCTTTTGCGGCCAAACCATAATAGGTGTTCTCAACATGACCGAAAAGGAAGACGGCGGCTATTCAAAAATGGAACAGGACCTTCTGCTTTTCATTCTCAATGAGGTTTCCCTGAGGCTTCGAAATCTAGAATACGGGAGAGCAGCAAAAACTGCGGTATAAGGTCAGATGAAAAAAATCGCTATTCTGATTGTCCTTTTCCTGCTTTCGGGCTTCCTGCTATACCTGTATCTCAATGCACCCCCTTCGAAGGGGTCCGCACACTCACCTTTCGTTGTGCATGCCGGTGAAAGCGTCATGAGCGTAGCTAAAAACTTAAAGAGAGCGGGATTCATACGGTCGGATGTTTTCTTCACCTCCCTTGTGCGGGCCCGTCATGCAACGGGAAGCATAAAGTCCGGAGAATACTCCCTCGACCATTCCTGGAAAACGACGAAGATAATCAATATCCTATTGAAGGGGATTGTTGAAACCCGAAAGTTCACCATTCCAGAGGGGCTATCCATAAAGCAGATAGCGGAGTTGCTCCAGAGGTATGGGGTTCTGGATGCCGAAGACTTTATCGATGCCTCTTACAATCAGGATATTCTCAAAAAGTACAATATACCCTTTTCCAGTGCTGAGGGCTTTCTCTTCCCCGATACATACGTCGTTGCCAAAGGACTGAATGCATCGCAGATTGTGAGCATCATGATAGAGAAGTTCTACGGTGAACTGGAAAAAATCCCCTTTCGCAATTACAGCGTGGATGAGCTGAAAAGGGTCGTCATCGTGGCCTCCCTCGTTGAACGGGAGGCGAAAGTTGACGCGGAGAGACCGATAATCGCCGCTGTTTTTTACAATCGACTGATGAAGAACAAGCGATTGGAATCATGCGCGACGGTACAGTACATACTCGGTAAGACAAAGGAGAAGTTGCTCTTCAGCGATTTGAAGGTTGATTCCCCTTACAACACCTACCTGCACGCCGGGCTTCCACCTGGGCCGATTGCAAATCCAGGAATAAAATCGCTTGAAGCAGCAGTGTTTCCCGCCGATGTGGATTATCTATTCTTCGTATCAAAGAATGATGGCAGCCATCACTTTTCAACAACCTATAAAGAGCATCTAAGGGCGATTGAGAAATACAACGCATCGGGTGTTATAGGTCACCAGATCAGTTAGGATTTGTAAAAAATTTTGCGGCATATTATATTGATTGGCGTTGCCTGCCATTTTTATAAATAAAGCGTCGTGGAAATACCTTGCGCATACCTGAAGAGACAATAAACCGGATAAAGGAAAGAACAAGCATAGTTGATCTAATTGGAGAATATGTTCAGCTGAAGAAAGCAGGCAAGACCTACAGGGGACTTTGTCCTTTTCATACAGAAAAAACCCCCTCCTTCATGGTAAGTCCTGACAAAGGAATATATCACTGTTTCGGCTGTGGCGTTGGCGGAAATGCCTTCAACTTTATCATGAAATTCAAAGGTGTGTCTTTTCCCGAGGCGGTGACGCTGGTGGGTGAAAAGGTTGGCATTCAGGTTCGTGCATTCACCCAGGAAGGTACCGACAGGGGAACCTTCGGTGCACTCCTCACCATAATCGGGGAGACAGTGGAGCTGTATAAAAAGAGCCTCTTCTCAGAGGAGGGGAAAAGGGTGCTCGATTACCTGCATACGAGACGGATATCCCCTGCAACGTTGAAAGCCTTCCACATTGGATTTGCCCCGGACAGCTGGGACCATGCACTGAACTATCTGCGAAAAAGAGGATTCAGCGAGCCTCTAATAGAAGAATCCGGGATAATAGTGAAGAGGAAGAGTGGAAGCGGCTACTACGATCGCTTCAGAAACCGGATCATCTTCCCGATACAGGATACGATCGGACGTTTCATTGGGTTCGGTGGCAGGGTGCTTCCCGGCAGTGACCCTGATCTTCCGAAATATATCAACACAAATGAAAACGCGGTGTTCCATAAGGGCAGGCATCTTTATGGACTCTACCAGGCTGAGGCGGTGATAAGGAAAAGTGACTCCATCTTCATCGTGGAGGGGTATGTCGATGTGCTCCGCATGCATGAAGCTGGATACACGAATACCGTCGCACCGCTCGGCACTGCACTCACCGAGGAGCAGGTATCTCTGTTTATGAGGTATACCAGAAACAACTATCTCGTTTTCGACTCCGACGAAGCGGGGACAAAGGCGACGTTGAAGAGCATCTCCCTCATGCACAGGAAAGGGATTGACCCCTCTGTTATACGGCTGCCTGCAGGCTGTGACCCTGGCGACTTTTTCGATTCTTACACTCCTGAGGATTTCAACCTGCTGATAAAAGATGCAGTTACGGGATTCGATTTCATCGTCTCTTATCACACCGGTCATAAAAATCTATATACTGCTCATGAAAAACTTATTATTATAAAGGCACTCTCCGAGCACTATACAAACATGGTCGACGAAATCTTCCAGACTGAGTTTCTCTCGAAAGTATCAAAAGCCCTCAAAATTGACAGAACAATCGTAGAAAGAGAAATGAGCCGCTCCAGGGGAGCATGGATCAGACCCTCCACGACCGCTCGAAAGGTCCCAAAAAAAAATAGAAGCATCGATACCGAACTCTACCTTCTGCTGCTCCTTCTGGCTAATCCTGATTTATTCCACTTCACTGAAGCAAGGCTCGATGAGAGCTACTTCCATGGGAAATGGACCAGGAAGCTCTGGAATGCGATACTCCATGTGCATGAAATCCATGACTGGACTGCGTCAACCGTTTTCAGCTATCTCGATGATGAGAAATTCGTCGAATACCTCAGCGGAAGATGTATGGAAGAGATATTCACAAAGAATCCGAAAGAGCAGGTAATAGACGTTCTCGCAACTCTTAAAGAGATACGGTTGAGGGAGCGGCTTTATGCGGTGAATGACCAGCTGAAAAAGGCAGAGCTCGAAAATGATGCAGAGCTGGAAACCGAACTGATGATGGAAAAGAGCGCGTGCAGGAGTGAGCTTGAAAAGGTGAGGTTGTTGAGAGCTAAGAAAGCCAATATCTCCTGATGGGAGTTCACAAGTGTTTGAAATGAAGAACCTGCCAGAGATTGAGCATTTGTTGAGGCTTGCGGCTGAGCAAAACAACGTCATCACCTATGACCAGATCAACGAAATGCTCCCGATCTCCATAGTTAGCTCGGATAAAATCGATGAACTGTTTGTTCTCCTCTCCAGAGAGAATATCAGCATTGTCGACAAGATAGAAGTCGATGAAGAGGAGGTTGGCGGTGTTGAGGATGATGCGGAGATTGTTTTGAAGACCGGGAAGGAGGAAGAGAATTTCGATCGAAAAGTAATAAATTCAGATGCAGTAACACACATCGATGATCCAATACGCCTCTATCTCAAGGAAATAGGGAAAGTCAGTCTTCTCACATCGGAGGAGGAGGTAAAACTTGCCAAGCAGATCGAAAAGGGCGAGAGAATTATTGAAAATGCGCTTTTTAACTCCAATATTTTCATAAAAGAGATACAAACGACGGTTGATAGAGTTAAGAACAGAAAGGTCGACATACAGCAGCTCCTTGAATACCAGAAGTTCTACAGTGTATCATCCGAGGATCGAAGGAAGCTGAAGAGAAAGTTCTACAATCTGGAGAAGGTACTTCACGAAACCCTGCCACTGCTGAATAAAAATAAAAAAGATGTGGATTTATATCGAAAGGAGATATACAGGGCATTAAAGAGGGTAAATATCAACAGAGAAGAGATCACCAGAATTTCGAACAGGATCGATGAAATATTCAACAAGATCCTCGCCCATGAGAAGACGCTACAGGACATCGAGGGAAAGGCGGGAAGATCAATCGAAGAGATAAAGACAATTACCAGGCATATCGAGGGAGGAAGAGGGATTGAGGGAATAAAAAAGACATACTTCCCTTATGCTGAAGAGATAAAAGAGATGTACAATCGGATAAGGGGGGTAGAAAACCAGTTTGCCGAGCTTGAACAGGAAATGGGAGAGAGCATCAAAAGCATTAAAACCATCCACGAAACAATCGAGAAGGGAAGGCAGATTGTAGGCAAGGCAAAGGACAGGCTGATACAATCGAATTTACGGCTCGTTGTCAGCATCGCAAAGAAATACACCAATCGAGGGCTTCATTTCTTCGACCTGGTTCAGGAGGGCAACATCGGGCTGATAAAGGCGGTGGAAAAGTTTGAATACAGGAAGGGTTATAAATTCAGTACATATGCAACCTGGTGGATCCGTCAGGCAATCACCCGGTCGATCTCGGACCAGGCACGCACGATTCGCATACCGGTCCACATGATCGAGCAGATCAATAAGGTGATCAAAGAGTCCAGACAGCTCATGCAGCTTTACGGACGTGAGCCTACCACAGAAGAGATTGCAAGACGGCTGGGGTGGAGCATATCCAGGGTGAAAGGGATCAGGAGCGTCGCAAGGGACCCGATTTCTCTGGAAACACCCATTGGCGACGACGAGGAAACACTCCTCGGTGATTTCATCGAAGACCGTGAATCAGACAACCCTGCAGCTAAAACATCGTACACCCTTTTACAGGAACTGATAGATGAGGTGTTGAAAACACTCCCCGAGAAGGAGCAGAAGGTTTTGCGAATGAGGTTTGGACTCGATGATGGTTACTCTCACACACTCGAAGAGGTCGGTTATGTGTTCAACGTCACAAGGGAGCGCATACGTCAGATCGAAGCAAAGGCCCTTAGGAGGTTGAAACACCCAACCAGGAGCAAGAAATTACGGGATTATCTGGAAAATTAATTTCATCGTTCATTATACAGAGAAGCTCATGTAAAACCGATAATTATGACAAAAAGGGTGTGGAGGTGGAGTTGATGTACGTGATTTTCGTGAAAAACGACGGACAGCACACAGTTACAGGAATAGCAGAAAATCTGGATGAAGTGAAATCAATAGTAAAGAAGAACAATCTTAAGGACAAAATAGATGCTGGAAAAGCCTATCTTGTCGAAGGAGTTATTAAGCTCATAAGGCCTGAAACAACCCCTGAAATTCTCGATATGAAGATTTCAAGGAAGGAAAAGAATAACTACTACTGATTCTGCCACTTTACCATAGGAATCAAGCAACTTTTGCATCGTGTAAATAACCTGAACGACCTGTGGCTGGAGTGGATGAAGATATTTCGGCTGCTTCAATACCTGCTTCTAATTCCTGCGTCTACGGGTAAGTGTACGATTCTTTTAAATTGACAAATTATGAAGTTAATTTAAATTTAATATTATAACAAATATGAAAACGTATTATAATTGATTGTTAAGATTTTAGCAATATATACGGTAAGAAGAGGTGCTAAAGAGCAGGTCATGAAGATAGCAGTTACCGGCAAGGGGGGCGTAGGGAAAACGACGGTCGTTGTTCTCCTTGGAAAGGTGCTGCACGATATGGGATACAGTGTGCTTTTCATCGACGCAGACCCCGATATGAACCTGGCAACGGTACTGGGAATACCAGAAGAAAGCTCCATTACCCCGGTGGTAGCTCTGAAAGAGCTTATTGCTGAAAGAACCGGGGTTGAGTTAGGCAGGCCAGCTCCTTTTTTTAAGATGAACCCGAAAGTCGATGACATACCCGAGAAGTACTGCATAGAGCACGACGGCTATAAGCTCATGGTAATGGGTACCGTTCAGAAGGGTGGGGGAGGATGCGCGTGCCCCGAAAATGCCTTTCTGAAAAGTCTGCTTGCCTACCTCGTTATCGCCCGTGACGAGTGGGTTCTTCTTGACATGGAGGCAGGAATTGAGCATCTTGGTAGAGGAACGGCAACAGGCGTCGATCATATGATCATCGTCGTTGAGCCGAATAAGACGAGTATCGAGACAGCCCGGAGGATAAGGAGGTTGTCGGGGGATCTTAAAATTCGGAGCCTTCGGGTTATTGGAAATAAAATACAGCACCCCGACGAAGTAAAATTTCTCACAGGAGAACTGAAGAACTTCAACATCCTGGGGTATATCCCCTGGGCGGACGATATCAGAAAATTAAGCCTGAGAAAGATATCGCCCCACGAAGTGGGGAAAGAGTCATTAAGAGAGTTTGAAACCATAGTACAATCACTCCTCCACTTATCAACCAGAACCAGATAAACAAAGCTTCTGGATCTTTTAACGAACGAAGAGGGGTGTGCACAATCTAAAAGGCGTAATTCGCATTAAATTAAAGCTGGAGGACTACAATGGCAAAGGACCTACCCTACGCCGACAGGGCTTCGCAGGCCATGATCAGAAGGGCAGAAGAGCAGAGGATAGAAACCGTGTGGGATCGCTACGAGATAATGCAGCCCCAGTGCGGATTCGGCACCCTTGGCATCTGTTGCAGGAACTGCAGCATGGGACCCTGCAGGATAGATCCATTCGGCGATGAGCCGCAGTGCGGTATCTGCGGCGCGAATGCTGACACCATCGCAGCGCGAAACATTGCGAGGATGATTGCAGGAGGTGCCGCTGCACACTCAGACCATGGGCGGGATGTTGCGCACACACTTCTCATAGCAGCCCGCGATCCAGACTCCGCATATAAGATAAAGAACGAAAGAAAGCTCAAAATTATTGCTGAGTATTACGGTATAAAGACAGAGGGAAAAGAAATTAGAGAAATAGCTGAAAAGGTTGCCCTTGCTGCCCTCGAGGAGTTCGGAAGGCAGGAGGGAGAGGTGATCATGGCCTCATTGGCTCCACCTGCGCGGGTAAAGCTCTGGAAAGATCTTGGCATCTTCCCGAGATCAATCGACAGGGAAGTTGTGGAGATCATGCACCGCACCCACATGGGGGTAGATGCCGACTATAAAAATATCATCAGGCACGGCATGAGGGCAGCCCTTTCCGATGGCTGGGGCGGCTCTATGATTGCCACCGAGCTCCAGGACGTTCTCTTCGGAATGCCTGATCCACTCCGCTCACAGGCCAATCTCGGGGTTATAGACCCTGAATGCGTAAACGTACTCGTTCACGGGCACGAGCCAACCCTCTCGGATGTTATCGCTGTGGTTGCCATGAGCGAAGATATTACCCAAAAGGCGAAGAAAGTCGGCGCGAAGGGGGTCAATATTGGTGGCATCTGCTGCACGGCAAATGAGATCCTCATGAGACACGGGATTCCCATCGCTGGCAGTTTCCTGCAGCAGGAGCTTGCCATTCTTACCGGCGCTATCGAGCTGATGGTTGTCGATGTCCAGTGCCTGATGCCTGGACTGCAAAAGGTCGGAAGCTGTTTCCACACCAAACTCGTTACAACATCCCCTAAGGCAAAGATACCCGGTTTCATGCACGTGGAGTTTAAAGAAGATAGAGCCGTTGAGATCGCCAGGAAAATCCTCGAGGAGGCAATAGATAACTTCAAAAACCGGAATCTGGAGAAGGTTTACATACCTAACGAAACCGAGCAGCTGGTCGCAGGGTTCACGACAGAATCGGTGTTCCACCACCTCGGAGGCACCTACCGCTCGACCTACAGACCTCTGAACGATGCGGTCATCGCAGGGAGGCTCAGGGGAGCTGCCGGAGTTATCGGATGTTCCAATCCGAACGTTGATTACGAGGAAGGCCATATAAATATGGTGAAGGAGCTCATAAAGAACGATGTTCTTGTGGTGACCACCGGATGCAATGCCATTTCCTGCGCAAAGCACGGTCTTCTGAAACCTGAGGCCGCCTTCCGGTACGCAGGTGAGGGTCTCCAGGAGGTGTGCAGGGCCGTCGGCATACCACCCGTGCTCCACGTAGGGTCCTGCGTTGACAATAGCCGTATCCTCCTGATACTTACCAACGTTGTGGCTGAAGGAGGGCTTGGCAATGACATTTCCGACCTTCCCGTAGCCGGAGCAGCCCCCGAGTGGATGTCTGAGAAGGCCGTTTCAATTGGGTTCTACTTCGTGGCCTCGGGCGTCTATACCATGATAGGTCATCCTCTCCCGATGATGGGGAGCAAGAACCTCAACCGATATCTAACCGAGGAGCTTGAGAGCGAGGTCGG
>CAZPCG010000007.1:13281-19055 GCA_964584875.1 uncultured Spirochaetota bacterium | reverse complement strand
AGGCAAAGATAACCGACGGCTGCACCCCGATCGATATGGAGTTCACCTGCCAGGTTGGCCATGCCTGCAGGGGTATCACCCGAAAAGAGGCCAACAAGCTCGTGGAGAAGATCATCCCGAAGTACATCGATAAAATTCCCGATCCCCCCCTCGGTGAGAGGCTGAACGAGTGCTACGACCTTGACTACTTCAGGCCGAAGCCTCACTTCGAAAAGCTGTACCAGGAGGTGGTGAAGGAGATCAGGAACGAGTACGGCATTGAGCTCTACAGGTATTGACCCGGGGGTGGTAGAGATTTTACTCTCAAGCGAATTACCTGCTCGCGGGGTCGTCCATGTCCATCAATGGCGCCAATGGTAAGTATCAGGGTCGAGGAAAACCGCCTCAGGGGTATGACAGAGCCTCGGGGCACATTCTCAACGATGTACACATCCTCCAGAGAGGTGGCCCAGTCGTACATGTGAAAATGGGCGTAGTGAATACCTGTGGCGCAGTGGAGATAAAGGGTGCTTTCTGAGATACCCGCCGGGGTGAAAAGCTCGTAACCGCAGGTTTCAATATCGAAGGGGAGACACCTCTCCCGATCTTCTCCAGTTGCAGAGGTGGTGCGTAACAGTTCATGGATATCACTGCCATCAAATAACAGGTAGCTGCCCGAGTGGTAAGGAATCTTCTCAAAAAGGCACTCTGCCAGGGAGCCGTTTACCCGCTTCTCCCTGTAGATAACCCTGCTTTCGAAGGGGATCTTCAGCTCCCGTCCAAACCTCTCTTCAAAGTAGGATTTTATCCTTCTGTGTACCTCCTCCTTGGCCCTTTTACACTCCTCACGGTCCAGGACGGCAGGGAACCCGTACACAATACCTCGTTCCCTCCTTTTAGAAACATTTTCCAGCACCTTTGATACTATCACACTCTTCTCCCCATGCAGGGCAAGGGCGAGAAGCGAATCGTCAATGCTGTTGAGGACGCGCTGAAGCTCTCTGTTCTCCATGAGAGGAATCATGTCAAAGAGGAAGAGCTTATCGGTAATGTAGTGCGCAAAAGCCGGATCATCCTTAAACAGGTTCGTTACAATCGTTATTTCATCTTCAACCGATGCAAGCCTCAGCATGTTCAGAAGGTGCACGAGGCCGCTTCGATAGGAGGCAGGGTGCTTGATGTTCATGATATAGCTCGATATTAAATCCATCCCCAGGCCATCTACATCGAGGTATTCCTTTATTGGGATGTAGTTCTTGCGAATAAAGCCCTCGGTTACATAGGATTCAACTGGCCCACATCTGGTTCCACACCGGCCACAGAAGAGCCTGTACTTTAACCTTTTATTTTCGAAGATATCTGTCAATCGATTGAAAGCATCCACACTATTGCCGTCTGAATCGAGCACCCACCTGTTTCTATAAACCAGTATCGAGGATTTCCGGAAAATACGGTCTTCAAGGGAAAGTGCAACTGTATATACACCGGGGGACTCCAGGGAAAGCACGAGGCTCTTCTCCTCCCTTACAGTAATGTTATCAATAAGGGAGTGGAAAACAGCCTGGCCCTGTTCATCGAGGAGCTGAAAACCAATTTTTTTATAGCCTTTATCGTGGGTTCTGATGGTGATGGTCATCGGATTCCCCGGGGAATTGAGGAATGGGTAGATCAGCTCAAGGGGCAGAACAGTGTCGTAGCCGGCCGAAGGGATAAACCTCTCCTTGAACCTGTAATCGATCCATTTCCTCTGCAGGAGCACGGGGGAGAGGTACACCTTTTCCTTCCAGGCCGGTTGAATCTTCCTTCCCTTTATCGGCCGTTCATGATCCTTGAAGTAAAGCTTGACAGGGTCTGTATAATTTGCGCCAAGGAGAAAGATGTAATACTCACCGATATGAGGCGTGGCCATCTTTAACCCAGTGGAAGAATAAAAATAAAATGCAACGAACCGATATTATATTATAAGGCAAATGGTGAGTTTTATAAAAATGGAAAAATGTCTTCAGAGAGGATGATAAGTACCACGGGCATTTACATCTACGATAGGCCCTGAAAATTGTCATGAAAATTGTACGGATTCCAAAGGTTATTCTACTTAAAATTCTTCAGTTGATGATCTCATTACCTCTGACCAATACCTTGTACGCAGGTGAGGAGGAGTTTTATTTGCAAGTCCTTACCTATGGTACAGATAGAGATATAGTCCAGGCATTATCAAAAGTTAGTAATGACCTGGGAATCGATGTCAACAGGAAAGTGCTCGATATCTTTGGAGAGGACCATGGAGAAAGTGTTTATTCATGCGCGGTTCGATACA
Organism: uncultured Spirochaetota bacterium; assembly: GCA_964584875.1. Lineage (GTDB taxonomy): Bacteria > Spirochaetota > B62-G9 > B62-G9 > DRHN01 > CAZPCG01. The sequence goes on along the minus strand of CAZPCG010000007.1, from coordinate 16,759 downwards.
TCGGAATAGCCCAGCTCAATGAGGCATCCGACGTTCTGATCGGTGAACTCAGGAAAAATGGTATATCAGAAGACTATCGCGAGGAGTTGATCGTTGCCCTGGGGAAGTTGAAAAATCCTTCATCACTGGATTTTCTTAAATCATATTATCTTACTTACCAGAGAACAAAAAGAATACGGAGGGCACTCATCGAGGCGTGGGGGGAAATTGGAGATATCAGCATCGAAGATACCCTCATTGGGCTTGTGCAGTCCGAGTATGAGGACAGGGATCTACGCGCCAGAGCCATACTCGCACTTGGGAAGGTTGACAGCAAAAAATCACTGAAGCTTTTAAAAGAAATTGCCCTAAACCCGCATGAGGATAAAATACTACGAATGTATTCTGTGCATAGCCTTGTTGAAATTGGAGGCGAAACGGTCGTTGATACCCTGGGCACACTGCTCAAAGATGAAACCCATGAAGTCGCTGAATATGCTGTTAAAGGCATTGCAGAAATCGGTTCTGAGAGAAGCGGGGAGTACCTCATGCAGGCATTGAAGTCCGATTATGATAAAGTCCGATTGTATGCGGTCCTTGGCCTTGCCACGCTGAAATATGAAAGAGCCAGAGACATTCTCCGGTTCAAATCGGAGCATGACGTGAATGAACGGGTGAAGGCCGAGGCGAAAAAAGCGCTTGAGGTAATTCAACCTTCAGGGGATAATGAAAGAAATTCAGGGGATTGATTGGCATGCGGAAAATCTATGAGGTCATGGACATAGCCGATACAGCATACATCATGCATCGTGGAAAGATAACATTCTTCGTGAGCGTGGACGACAGGTACAGCCTCGAGGGCAATGAAATAATTTTCGGGGCTGAAGAACCGCTTATAGCCCAAAAAACAAACAGGGATGAGTATTTTCGCTTCCAGTCGGCCTATGTTGATGACGATACATCTATGGACAGAATCCCCCTGGCAAATCTATACAGGGTAATTTCAATATACAATATCGGGTACGGGATAACAAAGAACATTGCCAAGTACGTTGAAATCACCAACAGGATGTATGTAGGAAAGGAGAAAAAGCTCTCCGGGCAGGATATGGCTTCAAAAGAGTATGCTGGAATATATGTCGATGCGATTGACAGCCTGAAAAGCACTCAGAATCAATTAAAGATAGGCTGGCTTGGCCAGCTTATTGAACGGTATGTAAACAGCCTCGTGTACACAAAGGGAAAGGCCTTTAAACGGAGCACAGCCAGGTCAGATCTGAAACTCCAGTATGAGAAACTTGATGAATACACCTTTAACCTGAGAGCCGGATCAATGCTTTGCGAAGAAGGTGACACGGGGCATGAGATGTTCATTGTAAACAGCGGAAATCTTGAGGTATACATAGGTGGAAAAAAGGTTGCAGACATCCATGAACCGGGTACCGTTATCGGTGAAATGGCACTTCTTTTAGGGGAGAGAAGAACAGCAACCATCAAGACCATCACCGACTGCAACATTACCATTATAAAACCTGAAAATTTAAGGAAGGTAGCGGAGGACAACAAAGATTTCTTACTCAATATGGCTGCAAACCTGGGAAAAAGGCTCGAACATAACTGCACGCTGATACGTGAGACACGCGATATCCTCCTCGAAAGCCAATCAGCAGAACGGCCGCTGCCCCCAAAGGAAAGGACTAATTACAGGGAACTGCTCTCCATGATCAGGGAGCTGGAACGATATGAGCTTAAATATAAAAACCCGTGGATGAGTGATCTCCTGAAAAAGATAAAGACAGAAATAAAAAAGACCCGGGACAGGTACAGCGAATTTGAAAACCAATCTTCATAGAAATCAACAGTAAAATGAAAAGAGCAACACCCTTTCTCCTTCTGACTTTTATGCTTTCCTTTTTTGTGAGGCCTGGCGTGGAAGGAATTGCTGAGCCTGGGGAGCCCTCCTGGGTTTATAAGGGCAGGGGGGACAGGTATTTCAGAAATGCCGAATACGGGGAGGCAATAACGCAGTATAAAAAGGCACTCATCAAGAGGAACGAAGAAGGGAAGGGTACATCCTTCGGAGGAGGCTATCCGGAAGTGAACTTAAAGCTTGCCCTGATTTATAAGAATGAAGGGCTGCTCGAACTTGCCATCCAGGAAATTCATATCGCGGAAAATAAGAGGGAGTTCCTCCAGATAAAAGACGAGCTTTACGAAATTCTGAATACGAAAGCAGAACTGTACCTTGCAAGAGGCAGAACCGAGGACTCGCTTAAAGTATACGAACAGATAATCGGCATGGATGATAACTGGGAGGATTACCGGGAAAGAGAATTGATTGATATAACGAGAGATGAGGTGGAGGCGCTTGCAGCAAACCTCGAACTTCGGAAAAAGTATGGGAAGGCCTACTTTACCATCGGTGAAACGAAGTATCTCAGAAACAACGATACCGCTGCAGAGCCTTATCTCAGGATGGCATTCATCTACAACTTCGAAAGAAAGAAGGCAAAGCGGCATCTAATAGGCTATTACAGGCTCATCGGAAGGAATGCCGTTGTTCAGAAAATCGAGGAGTATGATAGCATTCTCAACCTCTTCCCTGAAACACTAAAGAAATGATCCCTGTATATTGAAGCACCATGAATGAAAGAACGACCCATGCCCTTTTCATTGTGCCAGCATACATTTCACTTTTCCTGGGACTTCTGATCGCTTCCGGATGCGGAATTTACACAACTTCGGACCCCCTCAAGCCACCTTTCTACCAAACGATAAGCTCCACTTCGCTCAACTTCTCAGGCTTCAACGAAGAATCCTACTTTCAGGGTTATGTGCTCTGGTACAAGGAGAATGAGGATGAAACATACCTCCCATGTGGGTACAAGGGCTCAATGCCATTTCCAACCATACCGAGGGGAGCAGACCAGAACTATGTATACCAGGTGGACAATACAGCCGATACTGAAGACCCCCGGATAACATACACCGTCTACATCCAGGACCTCTACCCCCAGGATGAGCAGAAGAGTTTCTCCGCTTTATACGATGAAGAAAAGAGGAGTTTCTACTTTGCCGTCTCTTCATATGGAATTAACGGCGAAGAGAGTGAAAAAATTAATTTTGGAAGATGGCCCCCATTCGCAGAGCACGTAACAGCGAGGTATTAAATGGAACAATGGCTCTATAATCTTATCGGGTACAGCCTCTACGTAGGTATCGGATTTATCGCTGCTATTTTTGTCTATTTCATTCTGAAAAAAAATGTTCTGGGTAAATTCTGGGCCGCATTCGTCATGGGTATCATAGGATCGGTTCTTGGCGGTTACCTGCTCGATGATATTTTTCGAGAGCTGACGGATGTTTTCAATATCAACGTCCTTTCATCTTTCTTTTTCAGTTGTGTCATGATACTCTTACTCAGCCTGGTCACACCTGGGGGGAAAAGAAAGTAGTTTGCTAAAATTATCAGCTGGCATGGTCGATATATTATGATGTG
>CAZPCG010000007.1:12868-13261 GCA_964584875.1 uncultured Spirochaetota bacterium | reverse complement strand
ATGGCACTTTTTATTTCCTTGAGCTGAGAAATGCTGAGATCGAGCTGAACAATGCAATTACAGCAGTTTATGAAGGTAATTACGAGAAAGCAGAAGAGAGTTTAAAACAGATAGCGGCCCGGTATGAAACCCCTGTTGTAAAAGCACCGGCTTTTTATCTTCTTGGTGAGATGTATGAGAGAAAGGGGGAGTGGACCGCTGCTGTTGAAACCTACCGCTCACTGCTCATCAACACCGACATTCCCTCAGAGAGTATCTGGCGACTTCGTGCAATTATATCCGCATCAAAACTCTACAGACAGAGCCTTGCAGGAACCTCCAAACATCGTACCGTGCTTTTTGAAAGCTATATGGAAATTATTAAAAAGAAATTGGAGGAAATGGAAAGACGCG
>CAZPCG010000007.1:8715-12858 GCA_964584875.1 uncultured Spirochaetota bacterium | reverse complement strand
TTTCCCTGCTTGCTGCTCGCCTGAGGAGATTTTTTCATTCTTTCATCATTCCTGTTGGAAGCCGTCTTGCAGAACTTTTCAATGATACCACTATCCACCAGGACCTACAGACAGAACTCGCTTTCCTCTACCTGGCCACAGGGAAGTACACAGAAGCGGAAAAGATGTTTCTTGAGTTGAAAACAGAAGCTTCACAGCTGGGCCTTGCCCAGCTCTATCTCCAAACAAACCAGTTTGTAAAAGGAATTGACATTCTCGAAGACCTTCTGGCCCGCGATGTGACGGGTCGCATTTATCTTTTATACTTTAAAGAAGTGTACGAACAAGCACAAAAGCTGGATGAAAGGGGCGCTGTTCAGCAAGCGGTGGAATTATATGAAAAGATCATTTTCCATGCCAGGGAATTGCAGAACAGGTCTTTTTCTGCCACTGATGCTTCCCGTTCATCGAAAGAGGCTAAGGAGGTGGCGCTCCACTACGAGGAGCTTGCATCCTTGCAACTGGCCAGGCAATACTATAGAACTGGCAACTATGATAAGGCGCTCTCCTTCATCAACAGAGTGTTGAGGAATACAAATACGTCAAAGGATGAGGAGGCACTTTTGCTAAGCGGTTACATATACTACGACAGACGGCAGTTCATACATGCTTTGAAGGTTTTCAATGATTTCATGAGAAGATTTCCTCAAAGCCGGTATATAAAAGATGTCCGCGAATGGAAAGCGATGTGTGAGAGAGCAATAAAGTACCTGAACTGAACCTTATTTACTAAACCTGTCTGAAAAACATCCCCTCCTGTGAAATTTATTCACGCCTGATTGTGTTTATATACATTAATAAAATAGAGGTCTTGATTTTATTCGCATTCTGTAATACCTTAATCTTCAGTAATCGGTTCCTGAAGGTTATGGCAGGGTGGAAAACATGGAGCATTGCTGCACTTGAAAACCGCAGGAAAAAGAAAAGAGGCAGGTTATGGAAGAGAGTGAGAAGACCAGAGCACTTGAAACCGCAATACTCGGGATTGAAAAGCAATTTGGTAAAGGCTCAATCATGAAACTCGGCCAGAGAAGCACAGGGCTTGCTATCGATGTCATTCCGACGGGTTCACTTGGTCTTGATATAGCCCTGGGCGTCGGTGGAATTCCGAGAGGAAGAGTCACTGAAATATATGGGCCGGAGGCATCAGGTAAGACAACCCTTTCACTTCACGTTATTGCGGAAGCCCAGAAGAGGGGAGGGATCGCAGCATTCATCGATGCCGAACATGCACTCGATCCTCGATATGCCCGTAGTCTTGGTGTTGATATCGAAAACCTGCTCGTCTCCCAACCAGATACCGGAGAACAGGCGCTTGAGATCACCGAGTCCCTCGTCAGGAGCGGTGCGCTTGATGTGATTGTTATCGATTCGGTGGCCGCCCTTGTGCCTAGGGCCGAGATCGAAGGCGACATGGGGGATGCTCACATGGGATTGCAGGCAAGGCTCATGTCGCAGGCACTGAGAAAGCTCACGGGGTTCATCAACAAGTCGAAAACGAGCGTTGTCTTTATAAACCAGATACGTATGAAGATCGGAGTTATGTTCGGTAACCCTGAGACCACCTCGGGAGGGAATGCTCTGAAGTTCTATTCGACCATCAGGTTAGACATTCGAAAAACAGAAACAATCAAGAAGGGCAATGACGCGGTCGGGGGCAGGGTAAAGGTAAAGGTGGCGAAAAACAAGGTAGCCCCGCCGTTCAAAGTAGCCGAGTTCGATGTAATGTATGAAGATGGAATTTCAAAAGAGGGGGAGATGATCGATCTTGGAACAAATCTCGGCATCATCCAGAAGAGTGGAACATGGTTCTCCTATGGAGATGAGAGAATAGGACAGGGAAGAGAAATCGCAAAGCAATTTCTCATCGACAACCCATCAGTTGCAGATGAAATAGAAAGAAAGATCAGAGAGAAGTTCCTGGGGAGCCAGGAAAAAATTGATAAGGAAAAAATTGATCAGAAAAAACCTGAAGAGGTGGAAGAGGTCGACAAAAAGAGGCATACCATCGATTCGAGCGTGAAGTGATGGTGCAATAGGGAGAGGCTTATGGTTCCTGTTATCATTTGCGGGGCAGCGGGGAGAATGGGGACTGCAAATGTCTCCGTGTTCAGTGCGGATAAAAATATTAAAATTGTCGGTGCACTGGAGGCACCCCGCTCAAAGCATCTTGGCCAGGATGCAGGAACAGTTGCCGGAGTTGATCCAATTGGTGTTTCCATCACTGCTGATATAGAGGTAATTATTAAAGATGCCCGCGTTGTGGTGGATTTTACAAACTGCTCCGCAACTCTGGAACACCTGAAGATTGCTGAAGAATACAGAAAAGGCATAGTCATCGGGACAACCGGCTTTTCAGAGGAACAGCTTGACACCATCAGGAGCGCTTCCCGCAGCATCCCTGTTTTACTTTCGCCAAACATGAGCCTTGGAGTCAATACCCTCTTCTACCTTGTGAAGAGGGCAGCCCAATTGCTCGGGGAGAATTACGAGACGGAAATCCTGGAGATCCACCACAACCAAAAAAGGGACGCCCCTTCCGGTACCGCTCTACAGATAGGCAGGATCATCGCTGAGGCAAGGGGACAGTCTCTGGATAAGGTAGCCGTTTTCGGAAGGCACGGACTGACAGGCGAAAGGAAAAAAGATGAAATTGGTATAAGTGCCATCCGCCTCGCAGACGTTGTAGGAGACCATATTGTCATGTTTGGCAGTTCCGGGGAAAGAATCGAACTTTGCCACAGAAACAGCAGCAGAAAAACCTATGCACTGGGTGCATTGAAAGCTGTGCATTTCATTGCCGGTAAGGAAAAGGGCCTCTTCGGCATGGCCGATGTCCTCGGCATCCAGTAAAATCTCTCCCGGGGCTTACTGACTGCGGAGCGACTCATTGACGTTTTCTGAAGGTATGAGAAAAACATATCTCGGACTGGGATCGAATGTCGGTGATAGAGAGGGTAATTTGCGCAAGGCAGCAGCGCAGATTGGAGGTAACTACAGGATACTCGCACTCTCATCGATCTATGAAACAACACCAGTGGGGTACAGAAACCAACCCGCTTTTCTCAACATGGTGCTATCCATCGATTCTGAATCATCCACCCCCCGTGATCTTCTATGTTTTATCAAATCGATCGAATCGAAAGCAGGGCGGGAAAAAAGCTTTCGCTGGGGCCCCCGCCTGATAGATATCGATATCCTGTATATTGAAGGGGTAGAAGTGGATTCAGAAGACCTTACCGTACCGCACAGGGAACTGTTGAACAGGAAATTTGTTCTTGTTCCCCTGTCTGAATTAACTGATCACCTCATCATAAAGGAACACCGGCTTGACATCGAAGAGCAGATCCAGAAGGTTGATCCGGCACAGGGTAGCGTTTTCCTGTACAAATCAAAGAGCACTTCAGAACTTTATGGATAGCTTGAACACCGAAAAGCATAACACCCACGATCAACCTCTATTCGTAAAAACAGATAACTTCGAGGGTCCCTTTGATCTTCTCCTCTACCTTGTAAAAAATTCAAAAATAAATATAAATGAACTGTCTATCTCCAAAATTACCGGGCAGTTCCTCGATACAATCGCTGTGCAAGAGATAAACCTCGAAGCCTCTGCTGAATTCATATTTATGGCAGCACATCTTATCTACCTGAAATCCAGGATTCTAATACCTCAGGAGATAGAGATCGACGATGAGCCGGACGAAAGGAGGGAGTTCATCGCCAACCTCATCGAGTATCAGAGGTATAAAAACGCTTCGCAGGAGTTGAAAAAGAGATTGGAAAAGGGGAAGCTCCTCATGAGGCGAAACCCGCAGCTTACCCTGGACTTTAAGGATGCGGATAACTGGGAAGAGATATCCATTATCGATCTCATACTTGCATTCTCCAGAGTAGCTAAAGGCCTTGACAGCTCTGCTTTCAAAACCGTCGCGCTTGAAGAGATTTCTATAGAAGATAAAATAGATGAAATACTGAACTATCTTATAGACGATTCAAATCTCATGTTTGACTCTCTCTTTTCAGCCTCCTGTTCAAAGTATGAACTCATCATCACGTTCCTGGCGCTTCTTGAGCTGGTGAAGATGAAAAAAATCTATATAC